>JAGHUY010000009.1 GCA_018064545.1 Candidatus Apopatosoma intestinale
ATACGAAACCATAAGTTTCTTTTTTGTAAAATTTCTGTAAATTTTTGAGTCAAAAAAAGCACCGTTCGGCGGTGCAAAATGCTCTTGTATTTTCGTGCGCGTCGTGGTAAAATGGCAGTAAAGATATAAAGAAACAGACAGGGAGAGAGAACATGAAAAAAGTGATTTTACTCGGCGATTCGATCCGTCTGATCGGGTACGGCGAGCCAGTGGCGCAGATGTTGCGGGAAGAGGGCTATGAAGTCTTTCAGCCGGACGAGAACAGCCGGTTTTGCCAGTTTGTCCTCCGTCAGATTTTTGATAAAGCCGACGTCATCCGGGGTGCGGACGTCGTGCATTTCAACGCCGGCGAATGGGACATTTGCGACCTGTTCGGGGACGGGCCGTTCACCGATGAGCCGACGTATATCCGCACCATGCTCCGGATCGTTCGGGTGCTAAAAAACCTCGGCGTCAAACACCTGATTTTCGCAACGACGACCCCCGTGCGCCCGGAAAGTACGTATAATAACAATGACGTCATCCGGCACTATAACGACGTCATCGTGCCGCTCCTCGCGGCCGAGGGGTGCGTCATCAACGACCTTTGGTCGATCGTGAATGCCGATATTCCCCGCTTTGTCCGCGACGATACCATCCACCTGTCCGACGAGGCCATTCCGCTCTGCGCCCGGCAGACCGCTTTTCTGATCCGCAAAGCGGCGGAAGAGTAAGTTTTCAGTTTACAGTTTTCAGTTTTCAGGGTAAGGTGCCGCAAGCGGCATCTAATAGCCTTCCCCTTGGGGAAGGGGGACCGGCGGGAGCCGGTGGATGAGGTTGCCTTCCCCTTGGGGAAGGGGGACCGGCGGGAGCCGGTGGATGAGGTGACAGAAACTTTGCTTTCTCTCTTTCAATCCATTCGTCTTCCCTCTTGACAAATCCCCCGTTTTCTGCTATTCTGTTATTAGTGGTTGACACGTCCCTGCGGTTTTTGTCCGCTCTTGATGTGTCTTCCACTATTTTTTTGCCCGTGACACGTCGCGCCCCGCTCTTCCCTCTTGACAACTTTTACAGCATCAAAAAAGCACTTGCGCAAAACGCAAGTGCTTTTTTCTGTAAACTGTAAACTGAAAACTTGCCGAAAGCCTCCTTGACGGCAGCAGGACGAGGGCGATGCGACGATCGTCGCCCGACAGGCGTACCGAGGTACGTCGAGGGCGAGGAGCGATCGCAAAAAAGAAAGCATTTTATCAGACCGTCCCGCAGGGACACCGATCACACAGAGAGCCCCTGAACGGGGCTCTCTTTCTTCTATTTGCTTTCTTTTGGTCGCACCGTTCTGGCACCGTCAAATCGGGCAAGCCGTGATCATCTTGCACCATTCCCCCACGTTCCCGCCGTCGTTTTCAAGGACTTCCTCATCCAGTTCGGGAATCGCGTCCACATAGCCGTCGCAGTATTCGAGGATCCGGTCGCGGCAACTCTTCGTGCGTTGCGCAAGGCCGCCGAGGCGGGCATCCTGCACCTCAAAGCCGTAGGTCTTGTTGTCGGTGTACCACTGATAGCGGAACGTCTCGTAGAACGCTTCGAGACGGCGGAGGAACTCGGTATAATCCTTTTTGGCAAGACGGCGGAGCGCCTTTTTGTCGCCCTTTTCATAGAGATCGTGTGTTCGGATTCCGAGGTCGAATTTGATCGCCAAAGCCTCGGCAAGAGCCGCCTGCGTGGCGTAGAGATAGTCGTAATTGTCGCTCTTTTTTTCCAGTCCGCGCAAACGCTCGGCATAGGCGGCGAACCGCGCGGGATCGACCGTTTCTTTCACGTTTCGGTCGAGGATGCGGAGAAGCGGGTCGTTAAAGAGCCGGTTTTTCGAGAAATTCGATTGCCACACGTCGGTGTCCTCACCGTACACGTAGTTCGGCAGGTCAAGCGAGAGCATATCGTCGTAATGTTCGCCGGTGATGTCAAAGAAGCGGGCTTTCATCTCGTCTTCGGAGAGTTCCTCCGCCATGGCGGCGGCGTGCATCAGCGCGGGGAGCATATTCCACGGCGTGCATTCGCCGCCGTTGTCGCCCCACATGGTCAGAATGACGTTGCGGACGCCGTGTTTCCGGCAGGCGGGAATCGAGATCGTGTTGCGGCGGATGGACAGCCGGTTGTGCGGGGTATAGCCGCCCCAACACCAGGTGCCGCCGGCAAACCAGACCTTGTCGGAGAGATTCTTGGAGGATTCCAGCATCATGTCGTAGCGTTTTTCGTCCTCGCCGTAGTAATCCCAGTAGACCATCGACAGATTGTCGGGAATGCGGGCACGCACGTCGTCGGGAAAGACGATCGGCGCGGCGTTGTCGTCCTCCGGGAAATAGTTACCGGAGGCAAAGCGGAAGAACATATCCTCCCACATCATCGTTTCGTAGCCGTATTTTCCCGCAATGTCGCAGACCTTTTGGAGATGCGGCAGGAGAATGTCGTAACGGTTCTGATAGCCGTGCTCGCGCAGGTATTTGCCAAGGCCGACGCGATAGGCCTCGTCCATACCGATATGGATACGGCGGGAGCGGATGCAGGAAGAGAGGGTCGCGAACATATCCTCGATGAGGGCGTAGGTGCGATCATCGCCGATCAGCAGAATGTCGTCGCAGTCCACGAAAGGACGGTAAGCGTCCCAGCGGAGGGCGGCGTTCATGTGGGCGAGCGTCTGGATGCAGGGGATCAGTTCAATGCCGACGGATTCGGCGAACTCGTCGAGTTCGCGGAGTTCTTCGACGGAATAGCGGCCGCGTTTGTAGCCGAAGAACGGCTGATTCTGCACCTCGTAGGTATCCTCGGTGTAGAGCATGGCACAGTTGTAGCCCATTTTGGCGATAACGGAAAAGAAATGTTTGAGCGAATCGAGATTCGGCACCGCGTTGCGCGAGCAGTCGATCATCACGCCGAACGAATCAAAGTTTTTCATGCAGACCTCCCGGTTTTTTGATTGAGTATAAGGTAGCATTTTTTGCCGGAAAAGTCAATGAGTTTTCAGTTTTCAGTTTTCCGTTTTCGGAAAGAGAGACTGAATTTGCGTATTTTGCATATAATAGCATTATATTAAAATGCAAATAACGTGTAAATGGCTTGACAAATGCGTTTTATTATGATAAAATTTGTGTGAAAATCAGAAAGGTGGTAAACTTATGGCATCCCATGTTTCAAACGTCAGTTTTCGCATCGACAGCGACCTGAAAGCGCAAGCGGACACCCTGTTTGCCGAATTGGGGCTGAATATGACGACGGCGTTCAACATTTTTCTGCGGCAGTCTGTCCGGCTGGGCGGGATTCCCTTTGAGATCACGCTCGACACACCGAACGCCGAGACGGTCGCGGCGATTTTGGAGGCACGTCAGATGATGGCGAACTCCGGCACAAAAAAGTACAACGTAGATGACGCGTTAAAGGAACTGAAAGCATGAACTTGACGGTTCAATGGACAACTCAGTTTAAAAAGGACTATAAACTCGCCATGAAGCGTGGGCGGAATATAGACGCGCTGGATGATACGATCCGCATGATCGCCGGCGGAGAGCCGCTTCCGCCTAAACTTTGCGATCACGCGCTTTCCGGCAATTTCAAAGGGTTCCGGGAATGTCATGTGGAGCCGGATTGGCTGCTTGTCTATGCCGTGCAGAAACACGTGCTGACCTTGACGCTGATCCGCACCGGCACGCACAGCGACCTGCTCCGAAAATAAAAATAAAAGGGGCTGTAAAAAAAGTCCAGACCGAAAAAGCGATAAAGAGGCTAACCTTGGGCGATCGCCCAAGGTTTCTTTTTAAGGTAGGAAATCCTGCGGATT
>JAGHUY010000245.1 GCA_018064545.1 Candidatus Apopatosoma intestinale
TCCCCCGAAAACGCCGGGATCGTTACTTCGGTGATCTCAACAGGCTTGCCGAAAGCGGCATAACTGTCGAGCGATTCCAGCAACGCCGCCTTGTCATAGAACGGGCGCGTTTTTTCGGCGTACTCTTCCCGTTTAAAAAACATGTGATATTGCAGACCGATCGCGTCGATGCGCGCACCCGCTTCCATGGCGGCACGCAGACAGTTCTGATTCGCTTCCCGCCCGAAGTTCCACGCGTTTGCCCACTCGTTTGCGCAGAGCTCGTTATTTGGCAGATACTTTTCGGCGAGGCGGAAGCATTTTGCCACGTAGTCCGGATCTTTGTATATGGGCGTCACCCCCTCTTTCCAGAACATTTCGTTGGTGATCTCCATCGTCGGGATCTTGTCTGCGTATCGCTCGGCGATCTCGGCGATCCTGCGTTCGAGCGCCGCGTATATCTCATCGCGTGAGCGTCCCGCGAGCCACGACGGGAATTGGTGCTCGTAGCAGAGCGCGTGCTCGCGCGGTTCGATCCCGTTCTCCTCGCAGAATGAGAGACAACGGTCAATGGGCGGGCGGCGGTACATGGCCGGCGCATCAGCCGCATAGCGCGTGTGTCCCTCTTCCGGCTCGGTCGCATTCCAATAAAAGGGGAGCGTTGCCATATTGAAAAGAGAGCGGAATTTGTCGGCGTATATCGCGTTTTTCTCCGGCTTGTCACCGACTTCGCCCAGCATAAACAGGTTCGCGCCGAAACGGAACGCGTGGCTTTTCTGACGAAAATGCACGGCGGTACCCGGGGAAAAATTGGTTTTGACGCGGAAATCCCCCTTGCGGTTTTGCTCGATTCCGTCGGCAATGCGACGTTCGGTCTCTGCGCTTGTTGTGATCAGTTCAGATGCTTTCATAGTCCTTTTCTCCTGTATCAATCATGAATAGATTGCCGTCAAGGTTTCCGTGAAGCGGAATCCGCGCCGTTTCTTCGGCGATCTCGCCAGTTCAGTTCCGGTTGCTTTCATCATCCATTCCCTCGTCAGATTCTGATTGATCGTTCACCCGATGACTTGTCATATCATTTTCTGCTCGTTTGCGTGGCCGTAATGAACGGTCTTGACACCGAGGCGGAGAATGCCCTCCCAATCTTCGCAAAG
>JAGHUY010000347.1 GCA_018064545.1 Candidatus Apopatosoma intestinale
GCCCTCCGTCCATACGATATCGTCGTGGATCATCACGACGGGGGCCTTGCATTTGGCAAGAGCCACGAAAAACTTCTCGATCCACAGAGAATAGCGGGTAAAAAACGCGCCGAACGCGTCCGCATCCTCTCCGGCGCAGGTAAGAAGCATCTCCCAGCCGAGCATCTCGATCAGTCCCGACATGCCGGTGATGTACGTTCCCGTCATGTTGACAACGTCGGGCGCAAAACGCTCCTTGGCGTCATAATGGCGGTTGAACATGCCGATCAATTCCTCCTCGGTATAGGATGGCAGTTGAGTGAGCGGATCGAACGCGAATACGTCTTCCGGCTCTTCAAAAAAAGAAAACACGTTCGTGTCCTTGTCCGCCCCGTCTTTTTCATAGACGGCGTGCCCCATCGACGAGCGGCAGGTGCCGAGGTGTGTGCGGTTGGCCATCGTATTCCACGCCATGCAGATGTCCCATTTCTTCATGAACAGGCGTTTGGCGTCGTCATCGACCGTCTCGCATCCCGTTACGCGTCGGATGAGGTCTTCGTGCATCAGCACGGAATACTCCATGCGCGGAACGTGGTCCGTCATTTGCAGATTCAAAGCGGCCATGCCGTACTCTCGATTTGTCATAATGCTTTTCTCCGTTCTTTTTTCTGTTTTCATTATACAGAAATCCTACGGGGAAGTCAAGCCGCGGGAAAGTTCCGGTATCGTTCGGAAAAACCGGTCGCCCGGTAAGAAAAACGGTTTTCTGTGCTTTTTTCTATTGAACATGCCATTTTCACATGATATAATTGAAAAAAAGCTAGAATGACGAAAGAAGGTTGGTTTATGAAAAACGTTCGCATCGGGCTATACAGTGCAGGCCTTCGTGCCTATTGGTCGCAATTCAAGGGATTGAAAGAGCGTCTGATCGGCTACAATCGGTTTATTGAGGAAAAACTGTCTGCCTACGGTACAGTTTGCAATTTCGGTTTGCTGGATGACGTGGATGCCGTGGATGAGGCCATCCGCTATTTTTCGGCAGCCCGGGTCGATATCATTTTTCTGCACAGTGCCACCTATTTTACGTCCGATTCCGTACTCCCGCTCCATCTGTCGGTCAAAGTGCCGGTGGTCGTCCTGAACCTCCAACCGTCTCCCAGAATCGACTATGAGCATACCGATACCGGCGAGTGGCTGGCTCAGTGCTGTGCCTGCCCCGTACCGGAAATCTCCAACGCGTTTGAACGCGCGGGCATTCCGTTCCGTTTCGTCAGCGGGCTGCTCGGGCTTTCCCGGACGCCGGAAATCGCCATGTCTTCGGAGGAAACGTCAGAGCACCCGGCCGCCGTTCGCGCATGGACGGAAATTGAGGAATGGGTCAGAGCCGCCGGCATCAAGGCGGAACTCTCCCGTTCGGTCTTCGGCTTTCTCGGCGGCAACTACTCCGGTATGCTCGATATGTACTCCGATTTTACTATGCTTTCCGCCCAAGCGGGCATCCGTGTAAAGATCCTTGAAATGTGCGATCTGAATGCTTTTCTCTCCGCGGTAACGGAGGAAGAAATCGCCGCCAAACGGGAAGAAATCTGCGATATGTTTGAGATCGCCGAGGATTCCCCGTCCGATCCGAGAGTCCGCAAGCCCACGGACGAGCAGCTTGACTGGTCTGCCAAGGTCGCCGTGGCACAGGAAAAGATGGTCGCCGCCAACGGTCTTGGCGGTCTTGCCTATTATTATCACAGCGTGGACGGAAACCCCTATGAGGAATTGCAGAGCGGCTTTATCGTCGGCCATTCTCTGCTCACCGCCAAGGGGGTCCCCTGCGCCGGGGAAGCCGATCTGAAAACGGCTCTCGCCATGAAGATCGGCGATCTGGCCGAGGTCGGCGGAAGTTTTGCGGAAATCGTCGTTGCCGACTACCGGGACGGTACCATCCTGATCGGACACGACGGCCCGTTCCATATCCGCATTTCCGACCGCAAGCCGATTCTGCGCGGGATGCAGGTCTATCACGGCAAAAAAGGCAGCGGCATTTCCGTGGAAGCCAAGGTGTGCCCCGGCCCCATCACCACACTGAATGTGACTCAGACGCGCGACGGGAAAATGAAGTTCATCATAAGCGAAGCCGAGGCCACCGACGGCCCGATCATGACGATCGGCAATACGCAGACGCCCGTCCGGTTCTCACTCGATCCGGACTCCTATATGGAAAAGTGGTTTGCCGAGGCCCCGACGCACCATTGTGCCTTGACCGTCGGTCATAACGCGGGGCTGTTCCGTAAGGTCGGCGACCTTTTGGATGTCCCGACCGTCGTTTTGTAAAAGATCATTTCCATAGCATTGTGGTAACATGAAAAAAGCCCGCCGCAATCTGTAACGCGGCGGGTTCTTTTGTTCTTTCCATTCGACCGGTAAACCTACGATCCGAAATCATTTTCCCCGTTCAGAAGCGACTCCGAAAACCGCTCCTTCTTTTATTCTTTGTTCATGTTCTCGTTCTTCGCGTCGATCCGATAGGCGGCAACCTTGACAAGTTCCCTTACGCCGCCGTCCGGGAACAGGGCTCTTTCAAAGCCGATCCCATTTTTTTGCATACAAATTTCCAAAATACAGAGGAAAATGCCGATGTCGATGCGATTGAAATAGGACGCGGCGGCGGGCGTCATGATACCCAGTTTATTGGGTTTGACCCGAAAAACGGTCAATTGTCCGTCCCAGCAATCGACCTTCCATGGCTGGGAGTTACAGGCACTCGGCGCAAAACGCGCCACGTTCGCCACACCAAGGCCGTCGCCCGACCAGATCTCATCGAGCGGCTTGCGCTTGGCGGCAAACATATCGCCCCGGAACTTGCTTTCATCGCCAATCTTGCGGATCGCGAACATGATGACGTAGTCAAGCCCGTCAAACGTCGGCTCATCCGGCTTGCCGATGCCGAACCACAGACTGCCGACGTTGTGTGCCACAAGCCACAGATCGAGTTGCTCACCAATATACCCGGCGTTCATCAGATAATTCTCTTTTTTCTCGCTGTAAATCAGCACACAGTATTCCGCGTCGTGCTTGAAATTTACCTTGCCCGCCGGAACGATCCGGATCGCCGTCCGGATTTCGGGATACAGTTTTTCAAAACCGGCATACGCCGCTTGAATCTCATCCAGTTCTTCCGGCATGAGTTTGTCGTCCCCGACGCCCCGGAACAGGTGAAACGATTTTCTCTTGAAAATGGCATCGTAATACTCTGCTTTCATAGTGCACCCCTTTGGCTATCTTCGGTATGGTGAATCATCCTCGCAACTTCTCTATGGCAGTTTACCTCTTTGGGGAGCGGCACGATCTCCGTCCGATGCTCGCGCTCGATATAGACGCGTACCATATCCCGGATTTCTTCCGTCGTTTTCTGCGCGAGGGTTTTCAGTGTCACGCCGCTGTGATAATACAATTCCGCCCGCAAAAGGCGGACACCCGGCAGGCGCAGGAGTTCGGCAAGCGGTTCATACGCTTCCTTGCCCTCGTATGCCTTGATATCCCGGAGTTTCTGCCGGTTAAAATCGTAGATATGGATAAACCGCGCAAAGAGCCGCACCACGCTTTCGCCGCAGGTCACGCCGACCTTTTGCAGAACCGCGTCTGTCACGTCGTCCCGGAAAACGATCCCGTTTTCCCGCATGATGGCAAGCAGTTCTTCCCGGTGTTCCGCAAGCGGTAGATACCGCTCTGTCGTCGTCTCTTTTCGCACCGAGAGGATCAGGTCTTCTATATAGAAATTGTCCGTCATGGGTTACCCCCCCTGTTGGTGTTTTATCGGTCGCACCCGAAGATACGCAGAGAGCCGACCGCCGAAGCGATCTCCGCCGTCTCTGCATCCACCGTCACGATCCTGCTACCAAGGAAATGCCCCGCCAAAGCCGACAGCTCCTCTTTGAGCGGACTGGCACCGCCGATGACAAGCGGCAGATCGCCCGCGTATTTACGGATCGCGGTCACGTCCGAGTAAAGAATCGCTCCAACAAGAAAGGAAAACAGGTATTCCGGCGAATAACGACCTGTCAAAGACATCGAACGCACCGGGAGCAGAGCTGCGGTCAGCCCGTCGTCGCGTGACACCTCCGCACCGCGGATCAATGCCTCCTCATCAAATGTTTTCGGGAACGGGCGTTCAAAGCAGTGCCGCAGGATGGTGTGCTCTGCCGCCGCGGCGATCAGTTCCCCGCTCATCATCGAATAGCACGCCGTGATCTTTTCCCCGTCAAACAGGATTACCTTATTATGACTGCCCGGCAGAATGACTGCCGTCCTGTCGTGAAGATCGCACAGAGCGCAGAGCCCGAGACATTCGCTCTCCTCCCCGCGCATCATCATAAAACTGTCCGGCGCGTTCCGGAAGCCCGGAATAAAGACAAACGGGATCCCGGTGATCTCCGGCAGTTCCACACGCACCATGCCCCTGTGAAACTCGGCAAGCCCTGCCGGGGCGTGGAGATGCGGCAGTTCATAGAGACCGAACTCGGAGGTGATCATGCCCGAACTAAGAACAGCCGCCACGTCGCCCTCCATCAAGCCGTTTCGGGCTAACATCGCGGCGATCCCCTCCCGGATCGCGGCTTTCAGCGGCTCTTTATCATGGGAGGACGAGCCGATGCTCATTTTTTCGGTATCAACAACCGTATCGCCGCGCATCAGACGCAGACGGGTATTCGTCGTGCCTCCATCCAAACACAAAAACATACTGTTACCTCACGCGATGTTATACACCGTAAACGTCTTTGACCTTGTTTTCGAGATATTCAAGATAGGCGTTCGGATCGAACGGCTCACCGAGAACGCTTTCTAAAATCTCCCCCGGTTTGCGGAGAGAGCCGTATTGCCAGATTTTTTCTTTGTTCCATGCGTTGATCGGTGCAAAATCGCCTTTTTTCATACAGCCGTCCACATCGACCGTCTCTTTCATCTTCAAAAGGAACTGAGCACCGTAGGCCGACCCGAGAGCGTAAGACGGGAAATAGCCGATCGAACCACCCGACCAGTGGCTGTCCTGCAAGACGCCCTGTCTGTCATCGGGAACGTCCACGCCGAGATATTCTTTGTAGAGCGCGTTCCACGCCGCCGGCAGATCGTGCACGGCGAGTTCTCCGGCCATGACGCGCTTTTCCAGTTCATAGCGAACCATGACGTGGAGACAGTACGTCACCTCGTCGGCCTCCGTGCGGACAAGCGACGGTTCGGCTTTGTTGACGGCGCGGTAAAACTCCTCGGCGGTATGCGCTTTCAGTTCCGGGAACAGCTCGCAGAGTTTCGGGAAAACAAATTCACAGAACGCGCGACTGCGCCCGATGATATTCTCATAAAACCGGCTCTGGCTTTCATGAATGCCCATGGAAACGCCGCCGTCAAGGACGGTGAACGCGTATTCCTCACGCGAACCCGTATCATAGAGCGCGTGGCCGCCCTCATGGATAACGGAATACATGGACGAGACGAAATTGTTCCGATGATAATGCGTGGTGATGCGCTCGTCAAGATGGGAGCCGAGGCTCGTCGTAAACGGATGCTCCGTCTCGGCGATGCCGACGTGATCGGCATCAAGCCCCATCACGCTCATGAGATAATCGGACAGCTTGCGCTGTTTTTCTTCCGGGAAATCGCCCCACAGAAAACTGTCATCGACCTGCGGGACGGAGGAAACCTTTTTGAGAAGCGGCACAAGGCACGCACGGACTTTGCCGAAGAAATCGTCGCAGACGGCTTTGTTCAGTCCGTCCTCATACTCGCCGAGCCAATAATCGTACGGGTC
>JAGHUY010000057.1 GCA_018064545.1 Candidatus Apopatosoma intestinale
GGATATGCCAGACGGGCTTGTGACGAATACCGCATGATCGAAGACGGGGATCGGATCGCCGTCGGCGTTTCTGCGGGAAAAGATTCGCTGTCTCTTCTGTACACGCTGGCCGAACTCCGCCGGTTTTATCCCCAAAAATTCGAACTGATCGGGATTACGATCGATATGCGTTTTGAGGCGCTCGGAGAGGGAAGAACGGCGGCGGATTATTCGCCCATCGCCGATCTTTGCCGTGAACTTAACGTGGAGTATCACGTGATCCCGTCCGACATTGCCAAAATTGTTTTTGACGTTCGGAAAGAAGAAAATCCGTGCTCTCTGTGTGCCAAACTCCGCCGCGGGATGCTGAACGACGCGGCCAAAAGCCTCGGTTGCAATAAAGTGGCTCTTGGTCATCATTTCGATGACGCGGTGCAGACGTTCATGCTGAATCTGTTCTATGAGGGGCGGATCGGCTGTTTTGCACCGATGACGTATCTGGATCGCACGGACATCACGGTGATCCGTCCTCTCGTTTTCGCGCAGGAAAAGGATATTCGCTATTTTGCAGGACACGCCGATCTCCCCGTGGTGGAAAGTGCCTGTCCCGCTGATAAAAACACGGAACGGGAAGAGATGAAACGGCTTCTTAACGAACTGGAAAAAAACAACAGAGGTCTGCGGCATCGGATATTCGGCGCCATGCAACGGGCGGGTGTTGACGGATTCCACGAATCAAAGATCCGCCGTTACGGCGAGCCGGACGATGAATAAAACCGACCGGAGAAGCAAAGGATAAGGAAAAAGTTTTCCGGAGGGGAAAATGGATTTCCGAAAAGAGAATAAGAAACATTTTGATTTTGTTTCTCATTATTGTGCCGATCTGGACGATAACGTTTTCGTGATGGAGACGGACGACGGCCACGGGGGAAAAGACCGGACCTGTCTTTCCTCGCATCTCTGCCGACGGGGCACGTGCGATCAGGCACCGAAAAAAGATGGCAATACGGGACCGACGTTATAGACGGTCTTGCAAATAAAAAAAGCGAGGGTTATTATGGCAATCAAATTTACGGAAAAGTATCTCGGTTCGTTCATCCGTCCCGAAGAAATGTCGGCTATCCGCGAGGAGACCGTGGCGGCCAGCCGCACGCTGACCGGACGCACCGGCGCGGGAAGCGACTTCCTCGGATGGCTCGATCTGCCGGCTACATACGATAAGAAAGAAGTGGCTCGCATTGCGGCCGCCGCTGAAAAAATCAAGAAGACCTGCGACGTTTTCATCGTCATCGGCATCGGCGGTTCCTATCTCGGTGCCCGCGCGGCCATCGAATTTTTGCACGGCAACTATTACAACAATAAGAAAAAAGACACCCCGGACATCTATTTTGTCGGCAAGGACATTTCGTCTTCCCATTTGCAGGACATCCTGTCCGTCTGTGAGGGGAAAGACATCTGTTTGAACGTCATCTCCAAGTCCGGCACGACGACGGAACCGGCCATCGCGTTCCGCATTTTCCGCGATCTGCTCGTGAAAAAGTACGGCGACGGTGCCAAAGACCGCATCTTCGTGACGACCGATAAAGCACGTGGCGCACTCCGCACTCAGGTTAACGAGATCGGCTATGAGAGTTTTGTGGTGGACGACGACATCGGCGGCCGCTATTCCGTGCTCAGCGCCGTCGGTCTTCTTCCGATCGCCGTTTCCGGTGCCGACATCAACGCTATGCTGGAAGGCGCCGCCAAGGCCCGCGCCGATTTTGCGGGCGAAGATTTTGAACATAACGACTGTCTGCGCTATGCGGCTCTCCGCAACATTCTGTATCGGAAAGGCAAGAGCGTGGAGATTCTTGCGGTCAACGATCCGGCTCTGACGCTGACCTGCGAGTGGTGGAAACAACTGTTCGGCGAGAGTGAGGGCAAGGACGGAAAAGGCATTTATCCGTCTTCCGCCACCTATTCGACTGACTTGCACTCGATCGGTCAGTTCATCCAGCAGGGCGAACGCGTCATGTTTGAAACCGTTCTGAACGTCAACTGCGAAGACGGTTTTACGATTCCCACCGACCCGCAGAATGCCGACGGTCTGAACTTCCTTGCCGGTAAATCGGTGAATACGGTCAATCAAAAGGCATTTATGGGTACCGTTATGGCTCACACCGACGGCGGCGTGCCCAATATCGTGATCGAACTGAACGGCAGAACGGAAGCCGATTTCGGTTATCTTGTCTATTTTTTTGAAAAAGCCTGCGGCGTATCCGGCTATCTGCTCGGCGTCAACCCGTTCGATCAGCCCGGCGTGGAAGCGTATAAAAAGAATATGTTTGCGCTTCTGAACAAGCCCGGTTATGAGGATAAGAAAGCGGAACTGGAAGCCAGAATCGCTAAACTCGACTAGTTTATCATGGCGGGACTTTGCTGTCCCGCCTGCTCTTTTTGAATGGAGACCGATATGATACGACGTTTTATTGGCTATTATAAGCCTCATCTGAAACTGTTTGCGGCGGATATGGTGGCGGCCATGCTGCTCTCGGTGTGCGATCTGTTTTATCCGATGATCACGCGCCGGATGCTGAATGACTACATACCAAACGAGAAATTGCGACTGCTTGTCACATGGGCGGTCATTTTACTTCTGATCTATCTGGCCAAGGCCGGACTGAACTATTTTATGCAGTATTACGGGCATATCGTGGGCGTCCGCATGCAGTCGGATATGAGACGGGAAGCGTTTGAGCATTTGGAGCAGCTTCCGTTCCGCTATTTCGACAACAATAAGACCGGCACGATCATGTCCCGTATCATCAACGACTTGCAGGACATTTCGGAACTGGCTCATCACGGGCCGGAAAACCTGATTCTGGCCGTTCTGCTTCTCGTCACCTCGTTCTTTTTGATGGCGTCGATCAATATCCCACTGACGCTCATCATCTTTGCGTTTTTGCCGTTTCTCGTCTGGTTTGCGGCAAAAAAACGGCTCGACCTGAGCGCGACGTCCAAAGAAGCACGCATTTCTATCGCCGAAACCAACGCTACGCTCGAAAACAACATCTCCGGTATCCGCGTTTCCAAGGCATTTACCAGCGAAGAACACGCCATTGAAAACTTCCGGGAAAACGATACCGGTTTTGTGGTGGCCAAGAAAAGGCAGTATAAGGCGATGGCGATCTTCCACGCCGGCAATACCATGATCGTGGACTTTTTAAACGTGGTCGTTTTTGTGGCCGGCGGCATTTTCACCTATATGAAATGGATCGAATTTGCCGATTTTGCTTCGTTTATCATTTTTGTCAATATTTTCCTGTCCCCGATCAAGAATCTGATCAACTTCATTGAGCAGTTACAGAGCGGGATGACCGGTTTTGAGCGGTTCTGCGAGATCATGGACACGCCCGTTGAGGAGGACGCGCCCGATGCCGTGGAACTTTGTGACGCCAAGGGCGACATCAGTTTCCGTGACGTTTCGTTTTCCTACGATGAGAACAACCGGAACGTACTTTCCCATCTGACATTTGATATCAAGCACGGGCAGACGGTTGCTTTTGTCGGCCCGTCGGGAAGCGGAAAAACGACGATCTGCCATGTGATCCCGCGGTTTTACGATATTCTCGCCGGGCAGATCACACTGGACGGACTCGATACCGCATCCCTTACAAGAAAATCGCTCCGTCAGAGTATTGGAATTGTGACGCAGGACGTGTTCCTGTTCACCGGAACGATCAAGGATAATATTGCCTACGGTTGCCCCGGTGTCAGTGACGAGGCGATCGAAGAGGCGGCGAAACGCGCCAATATCCATGAATTCATCGCCGGACTGCCGGATGGCTATGATACGTTTGTCGGGGAACGCGGCGTCAAACTCTCCGGCGGTCAGAAACAGCGCATTTCGATTGCCCGCGTATTTCTGAAAAACCCGCCCATCCTGATTCTGGATGAGGCCACCAGTGCGCTCGATAACGCGACCGAACTTTTGATCCAAAAATCGCTTGATGAACTTTGCCGCGGCAGAACGACCATCGTGGTCGCTCACCGTCTTTCCACCATCAAGAACGCCGATCAGATTCTTGTCATCACCGATCACGGAATCGAAGAGAGCGGGAATCATGAAGAACTGTTGGCCAAAGGCGGCTTATACGCCGAACTCTACCGCGTCCAGTTTGCGGGGATCGAGGGGGAGAAAGTATGAATGTGATCCGTTTTGACGTCGGGGATATTCTGGAAATGAAAAAGAATCACCCGTGCGGCGACAACCGGATGCGGGTCGAGCGCGTCGGTTCCGACATCCGCGTGATTTGTCTCGGATGCGGCAGAGATGTTACGGTTCCGCGGATCAAACTGGAAAAGGGGATCAAAAAGGTGACAAAACCGGAAAACGGCCTTTTGTAATAAACCCCAATTTTTCACATTTGCTTTTGTAAAAATGTGATAAAGTTTCAGTTTTATTTCAAAATGTATTGAAAAAAACGGCTTATTAAGGTATGATATTTTTAGAGAAAACGGAGATGGCGATCACTATGGCGCCGGCCGACGGACGGCATTCATCTCCCCTCATTTTTCCGTCGGGAAAGCAGGTTTAATTATGGTAAAAATCATCTTGGGCGTTAAAGGAACCGGTAAGACGAAGACTCTGATCGATATGGTGAATTCCGCCGCACAGGCTTCGGCCGGATCGGTCGTCTGCATTGAGCAGGGCGAAAAACTCCGCTACGACGTCTCCTATCAGGTTCGTCTCGTCAATACCGCTGAGTATGCGATTGCGGATGCCCAGTCTCTGTACGGCTTTATTGCCGGTATTCATGCTTCCAACCATGATATTACACATATCTTTGTCGATTCCGCTCTGAAAGTGGTCGGCAACGATGTGGCCGGGTTTGATAAACTTCTGACCGAAGCGGATAAATTCTGTTCGGCGAACGACATTGATCTGGTGATGACGGTTTCCCTTCCTGTCGAGGAAGCTTCCGAAACAGTCAAGAAATTCAGTTAAATATATGGAAAGAGCAATCGGAAATCCGGTTGCTCTTTTTTACACCCATTCTTTCCTCCGTGCATAGAATAGAACGTGAGAGCGATTCTTACCCGTTTGGCTCTTCAATATGACATTTGGAGGAAAATATATGGCCGATAACAGAGTGTATATAGATACGAACCGGATTCTTGACAGTTGTCGTGACAAGGACTGCTTTGAAGACGTTCCGGTTTATTTGACGGATATCGGAAATGAGATCGTGGAACGTAGCACCAATGCCCGCGTAAAATGCGCGGAAGTCATTTCTGCCACGCTTACGGTCGATCCCGTCCCGTTCAATCGCGGTTTCTACCACATCAACATCCGCATCTACTGCCGCATCGTGGCAGAATGCTGCACGTGTATGGGAAAACCGCAGGAAGTTGAAGGAATTTGCGTTGTAGAAAAACAAGTGATCCTTTACGGAAGCGAAGGAAACGTCAATATTTTCAAGAGCGATCCTGCGAATAACTGCTTCTGCCCGAACGGCCCCATCACCGAAAACGGCAGTACCAATCTGCCGACCGCCGTTCTGGAAGTGGTCGATCCGATCGTTCTCGGCACCAAGATCGGTGAACCGCATTGCGGGTGTCACCATGACCGTCCCTCTCCCTGCGGCGGCGAAAACTGCCTGACCGACGGGGAAATGCCGGAATCCGTATGCAACCGGGTAAGCGGCCGTCTCTGTTATGATATGAACGGCAGACGGCTTCTCGTCTCTCTCGGTTTCTTCTCGGTCGTCCGGATCGAACGCCCCGGCCAGTATCTGGTTTCCGGATGCGAATATTCCGTTCCCGAAAAAGAATGCATCTCTCCTTGCACCGATGATCCTTGCGATGTGTTCAAGCATATTGCTTTCCCGGTAAACGAGTTCTATCCGCCGTCTCTGTCCGGAAATGGTCAGAACTCCGGCGAGGGCGGGGGCACTTGCGGCTGTAACGGCAACAGAAGATAAAAAAGATAAAACGAAAAAGGGGCTGGAACCAGCCCTTTTTTCATTTTGTCTTGTAAAAAAAGAAAATCTGTGATAAAATATCACAGAAATTAAAGAAAAGAGTGATGGATCATGCATGACGAACTGACGAGAGTTGATATCAAAAAAATGCAGGAGGAAATCGACTACCGGAAAACGGAGCTTCTTCCGAAACTGAAAGATAAATTGAAACAGGCAAGAGAACTGGGCGACCTCAGTGAAAATGACGAATACCATTCCGCCAAGAGAGAACTGGGCAGAAACAACAGCCGCATCGAGTATCTGCAAATGATGATCGACACGGCGATCATCGTGGAGAGCGGGTCGAAAAAAGCCGGTGTCATCGGGCTTTTTGACAAAGTGACGCTGTATATGGAGGATGACGACGAGGAGATGACGATCACGCTCGTCACCACGCTCCGTCAGGATTCACTGAACGGCTTTATCAGCAAGGAATCCCCGCTCGGGAAAGCGGTCATGGGCAAAAAGGTCGGCGACCGCGCGAAAGTCGTCGTCAACGAGAACTGCTCCTATTACGCCACCATTCGCTCCGTCGAAAAAGGGCAGGACGACGAAAGTCTGAATATCAGTTCTTTCTGAAAATCATAATTTGAGAAAGCAAAATTGTTTATGAAAATTGAGATAATGGGATATAGTGGTTCCGGAAAATCAACTCTGTGTCGGAATCTTTCTGAAAAATATCATATTCCGGCTCTCCATTTGGATACTGTTCACTTTCTGCCAAATTGGGAAGTGCGCGAGGATTCCGAAAAGCAAAGTCTCGTCAAATCTTTTTTAGACAATAATCCCGAAGGCTGGGTAATCGATGGCAACTATACCAAGTTGAGTTATGATCGCCGCGTTGAAGAAGCCGATATTGTCATTCAAATGCTCTTTGGCCGTCTTAACTGCCTATGGCGTTGTACAAGGCGTTATCACGCATACAAAGGTAAGAACCGCCCTGATATGGCCGAAGGTTGTGATGAAAAGATGGACTGGGAATTTGTTAAATGGATTCTCTGGAAAGGCCGTACCAAACAGGCGAAAGAACGGTATAAGAA
>JAGHUY010000274.1 GCA_018064545.1 Candidatus Apopatosoma intestinale
CATATAATGTGAACACGCATTCACAGCAAAGGAGGACACATCCATGGCATATAACGGTTTTGCAATCGACGAGTATCTTGACGCCGAAGCGGTGACAAAGCAACTTGACGAACTCAAAAAAAGTCCCGTCTACTCCGTCAGACCCGAAAAACTCAAAGAGTATGAGGAGGAGTATTTCGGTAAAAAGTGTACAAAGAGTAAGGAAATGACCGACGAGGCCAAGCACTACATTCCGGGCGGAGTCCAGCACAATCTCGCTTTCAACTACCCCTTCCCGATCGTCATCACCAAGGCCGAGGGAAACAAACTCTACGACATTGACGGCAACTGGTACTATGACCTTTTGCAGGCAGGCGGCCCCACGATCATCGGCTCCAACGATCCCGTCGTGCGTGACGCGGTCATTGACCTCTTAAAAACCTGCGGTCCGTCGACCGGCCTGTTCCACGAGTACGAATATAAACTGGCCAAAAAGATCAGCGACTGTGTTCCCTCCGTCGATAAGTTCCGTATGCTCGGCTCCGGCACGGAGGCGTGTATGTGCGCCCTGCGCGTGGCGCGTCTGAAAACCGGAAAGAAAAACGTATTAAAAATGGGCGGCGCTTACCACGGTTGGTCCGATCAGTTGGCATACGGTATGCGCATTCCCGGCACCAAAGGGCTCCAAAGCCCGGGTGTCCCCAATTTCGTTTTCAAGCACACCGACGAGTTCTTCCCCAACGATCTTGACGATTTGGAAAGAAAACTCAGAAGAAACAAGCTCACCGGCGGCACCGCCGCCGTATATATCGAGCCCATCGGACCCGAAAGCGGCACCCGTCCCGTATCCAAAGAATTTGTCAAGGGATGCGAGGAACTTGCCCACAAATACGGTGCTCTTCTCGTCTGCGACGAAGTCGTTTCCGGTTTCCGCATCGGTCTGAGCGGTGCTCAGGGCTATTACGGTATCGACCCCGATCTGACCATATTCGGTAAGATCATCGCCGGCGGATATCCGGGCGCTGGCGGTATCGGCGGTCATGAGGATTGCATGGCGCACCTCGGCGCCGGTCTTGACGCAGGCGGCAAAAAGGTGACCAAGGCCATGTGCGGCGGCACGATGGCGGCCACTCCCATTTCCTGCATTGCCGGCTACACCGTCATAAACGAAATCGAAAAGCGCAACGCTTGCGAGATCGCCGGACGCATGGGCGACAGACTGACGAAAGGTCTGCAAGAACTGATAAAGAAATATGATCTCCCGTTCGTTGCCTTCAACCAAGGCAGCGTCTGCCATCTTGACAACGCCGGCACGATGCACTTTGAGATCGAGTGGAGCAAGCCGTGGCGCATCCCCGGCGTTCTCACCGAGACCTCCCGGCGCAAAGCCGAGATGCAACACATGGGTGCGGCCTACATGGCAGAAGGGCTTATCACGCTCGCCGGTTCCCGGCTGTATACCAGTGCCGCGTACACGGAAGACGACATCGACGACGTCCTCAGACGCTTTGAAAGAGTGTTTGCGAACTGCGGCAAACTGGAACAGTAAGTTTCTCCGAAGGTGATATGATGATTTATGATGAAAGTACAGCCCGCGCTCTTGTGATAGAGGCCGGACACAAACTGGTGGAAACCCGGCTGATCGCCCGCACGTGGGGAAATATCAGCGCCCGCATCTCGGAAAACGAGTTTATCATCACCCCCAGCGGCAGAGCCTATGAGACCATGAAGCCCGACGATCTGGTGAAAGTGAGAATCCGCGATCTGAGCGTTGACGGCGATGGGAAGCCCAGCAGTGAAAAAGGCATCCACGCGGGTGCGTATTCGCTCCGCCCCGAGTGCGGTTTTATCATCCACACCCATCAGTTCTATGCCTCCGCCGTATGCGCCGAGGGAGAGGACGTTTCCTCAGTTCCCTGTGCAAAATACGGTCTGCCGGGCACGAAGAAACTGATGAAAAACGTGGAGGAGTGCATGGCCCGCCACAAAGACGCCGACAGTTTCCTTTTGGAAAAGCACGGGGCTTTGGTTCTGGGTGCGAGTTTTGACGATGCCTTTGAAAAAGCCGAAAAACTGGAAAGCCTCTGCCGGGATCGGTTCGTTTCCCGCGTAGGCAATATCCCCGAGGACGGCTTTGTCGCGGAGTACGCAAAGTCTCACCGCTCCCTTGCCGCGTATATCGACGATTACGCTCAACTCGTCGGTTTTACCGCGAAAATAGACCGCGGTGCGGTCAAAATCTCCGAAAGCGATGATGAGACGGCCATGCAGATGATCGTTCTGAAAAACTGTGCGGCGGCTCTCTACGCAAAGCACGCCAAGCCCTTATCCGTCGTTGACGCTCTTTTACAGCGCACCGTGTATCTTTTGAAGTACTCGAAACTCAAAGGCAAATCATAGCAAGAGCCTTCCGAACAAGCCAAAACGCTTTCTGCTTTGAAATCCCGGAATCAAACGGAGGACAAAAGACATGACCTACATTCTTGCATACGATATCGGCACCACCGGCGTAAAAACCTGTCTTTTCGGCGTGGAAACGACGATAGAACTCATTGCCTCCGCCGGCCGCGGCTATCCCCTGTACATATTGCCGGACGGAGGCGCTGAGCAGGACGGCGACGACTGGTGGCGCGGTATGTGCGAATCGACCGCTGAGGTCTTTGAAAAGACGGATATACGGCCCGATGATGTCGCCGGAATCTCTTTCTGCTCACAGATGCAGGGGCTCATTCTGGCGGATAAGGACGGCATTCCCGTCCGCCGCCCCATGAGTTACATGGATCAACGTTCCAAAGAGGAGATCAAAAAAGGCATTGCCAACGGCATTCAGGTCGCCGGGGCCAATATCTTCAAGCTCATTCCCAGTTTGATGATCACCGGCGCGGTATCCAGCAGTGTCAAAGACCCCGTTTGGAAGTATAAATGGGTCGAAGCCCATGAGCCCGAGAACTTTTCACGGGCTCATAAGTGGCTCGACGTGAAAGATTATCTCATCTGCCGTTGCACCGGCCGGTTCACGATGACGGCCGACAGCGCGTTCGGTACGCTGATTTACGACACCCGTCCCGGCCGCGAGGGTTGGAG
>JAGHUY010000317.1 GCA_018064545.1 Candidatus Apopatosoma intestinale
GAGGCGTTGAGCGTAAGCTGAGCGCCCTCCTGCAAAGAAGTCTGCATGGATTTGGCGATGACTTTGCGGATCTGCGGGAGTTTGACGTCCTCGTAAGCGGCCTCGGGAGCGGCAGGCGTCGCGGGTGCGGCGGGTACGGCTGCTTCGGCAGGAGCGGCTTCGGGAGCGGGACGTTCGCCGCGCAGGAAAGCTTCCACTTTTGCGGAGGAGGTCGTCAGACCCTTGTCAAGAGCGGCGACGATGTCGCGCTCGATGATACGGCCGTTCGGTCCGGTCGCGGAGACCTTAGAGAGGTCTACGTCGGTTTTCAGAGCCAGGTTCTTGGCTCTCGGGGAGATTTTCAGCCGTTCGCTATCGGCGGCGGGAGCCGCGGTCACAGCGGGAGCGGCCGCTTCGGCCTTGGGGGCTTCCGGTGCTTTTTCTTCGGCCTTGGGAGCGGCCTCGGCGCTTCCTCCGGTCAGAGCGGAAACGTCTTCGCCGGCGTCGCCGATGAAGCAGACGGTTTCGAGACAGGGAACATCGTCACCCTCTGCGAACAGGGCTTTTAAGAAAGTCCCCTCCACTTCGGATTTTTCGTCGAAAGCCGATTTGTCCGTTTCATAGGAGAACAGAACGTCGCCGACGGCGACTTTGTCTCCGGGCTTTTTGGCCCAAGCGGTGATGATACAGCTTTCCACGCTTTGCCCCTGTCTGGGCATGATGACAGCTTTTGCCATAGTATAACTCCATTCCCGGCGGACAGTTTTTTTCTTTTTATTGCTCCGCCGTGCAATATTTTACTTTGCGATGCAGACCTCGACACCGTTCTGTTCCAGCACGCGGCGGAACTCGTCCGGCAGCTCACGGTCTGTGATGAGGACGTCAATGTCCTCGGGAAAACCAAAGGTATAGGGTAAGCTTTTGCCGAATTTGGAACTGTCCATCAGTAGGATTTTGCGCCGGGCTTTTCCCAGAACGACTTTTTTCAGTTCGCATTCGGAGTAGTTTCCGCAGGAAAACCCGCTTTCCGACGACACGGCAGAGGGGACGATAAACGCCACGTCAATGTT
Organism: Candidatus Apopatosoma intestinale; assembly: GCA_018064545.1. Taxonomy (GTDB): domain Bacteria; phylum Bacillota; class Clostridia; order Oscillospirales; family CAG-272; genus Apopatosoma; species Apopatosoma intestinale. The sequence continues at coordinate 1,050 of JAGHUY010000317.1, forward strand.
GATATCGCCGATGAATTTGACTGCCTGCATCCCGGAGACCGACAGGTTGTCGCGGTTGATCATGCCGCCGACGAGATTGACGATGGTCTTTTGCTTTTTCGCCAGTTCCAAGGCTACGTGCGGGCCTGTCGTCGTGAACGTGATCCGCTCGTCGGGGATCGCCGAGGCAAGAGCCAAGGCCGTCGTGCCGGAATCCACGAAAACGGAACGGTTGGACTGGATCAGAGCGGCCGCCGTTTCGGCAATGCGCGATTTTTCCTCGGTGGATTCATGCAGTCTCTTTCCGAAATCGTCTTCCATCGACGTGGTCAGAAATTTCATCGAGCGGGCGCCGCCGCGGACTTTGATCAGATCGCCTTTTTTCTCCAAAAAGTCGATGTCGCGCCGTAGCGTCATGCTGGTGACGTCCGGAAAGCATTCTTCGAGTTCTTTGAGAGATACAAAGGGCTTTTCCGAAAGCATTTCCCGGATTCGGTTTCTTCGTTCTTTGGGCATCGTTTCACCTTCCTTTCCCATATACTTATGTTAATTATAACAGAATCAATGTGAAAGGTCAACAAATTTTTTCGATTTAGGTTCACAAAAATAACGTGTTTTTTTGTGAACATTAACAACAAAAAGCACCGGCGGATAATGCCGGCGCTTTGTGTGATATTGAATTTAGATGGCTTCGGAAACGATTGCTTCATAGAAATTGGCTCTGGCGGCTTCGTGATACGGAACGACCCACAGAGTACCGATGCCGAAGCAGAGCGCACCGACGATGTACCAGCCGATAAAAGAAAGGTCAAGGCAGAACAGTTTCCATTTATGGCCGTCCATCATTTCGCGGCTTCCGTCAATGCAGGCTTTCCAGTCATATTCCGGATGATCGTTTTTGATATAGAAGCACATGGAGTAGCTATACGTCTTGACGATACCGGGAATGACGAACAGCAGAGACCACAGGGCGATGAACAGGGAGGAAAGAAGACCGAGGAGCAGGTTGCCGCCGAAATCACTCGTGAAACCTTTGAACATATCGCCGATATCGATGGAATCCTTGCCGCGGGCAAGCGAAAGGAACAGCCCGGAAACGCCGACGCTGATCGCGCCGAGTACCAGAATGACACCGATTCCCGCGATGGAACTGGCGGCACTAATGACGGCACCTTCGATCAGGCAGACGACGAGAGCAAGCAGCCATGTTTCACCGAAAATGTTGCCTTTAAGTTGTTCACGCGCCTTTGCGCGAAGTTCGGAATTGGACATGATAATACCTCCTGAATAGTCATATTCTAAAATATGTTTCTTTTTTTTTCATTATACCATTCCGGGTTTTATCTGTCAATCGATTTATCTCGTTTTTTCGACAAAACTATGATAGCTCTTTATAAAGCAAAGCGAAGATTTTCTTTTCTTCCCGGGAGACTTTGACCTGCGTAAGCCCGAGAATCTGCGCCGTCTGCTGTTGGGAGAGTTCTTTGTAGTAGCGGAGGATAATGATTTTCCGGCTTTGCTCGTCCAGCCGGGAAACGGCTTCCCGCAAGGCGAGTTTGTCGATCTTTTTTTCCAGTTCGTCGTCGTGACTCGGCGTAACGGATTCGAGTGTTGCGCCGTCGTCATCGTTCCCGAGGGATTCCTGCAAGGAATAGACGGGGCAGACGGCATCCAGTGCATAGACGATTTCTTCCTCCGTCATGTGGCAAAGCGCCGCCAGTTCGCTGATCTTCGGCTCCCGGGCCTTTTCGGACAGAAAGCGTTCTTTCTGCCTCATGATCTCGCTCCCTTTACGACGAAGATCGCGCGACACTTTGATCAGTCCGTCATCCCGCAGAAAACGCCGGATCTCTCCGATGATCAGCGGGACGGCGTAGGTGGAGAAGACCGTGCCGAAGGAGGCGTCAAAACTCTTGGCGGCCTTTAACATCCCGATGGCACCGATCTGCACCAAATCCTCAAATTCCGCGTTTCTTCCCGTGAACCGTTTGGCGATGGATTTCACCAGTCCCATGTTCTTCTCGATCAGGTTTTCCATGGCTTTTTCGTCGCCTGCCTGCGCCTGTTCGATCAGCATCCCGTTTTCTTCCGATAAGGTCTCTCTCTTTCCGCACATACGAAAAAACTCCTTTGTTTTTATATGTAAGAGGCCTCGGAAAGTTTTTTGATAAAGGTGACTTTGGTGCCTTTGCCCACATGGGATGAGACGAGAAGACGATCGGCGAAACTCTCCATGATCGAAAAGCCCATGCCGCACCGGTCTTCGTCGGGAGCCGTGGTATAGAGCGGTTTTCTTGCCTGTTCCACGTCCGGGATGCCGCAACCGCGGTCGGCGACGGTCATGCGGAACGTCCGATCGTCATAGCATTTGACCGTGATGGTGATGGGTCCCTGCGTCCCTTTGTAGGCGTGGACGACGCAGTTGGTGACGGCCTCGCTGACGGCGCACCGGATGTCGGCCAGTTCTTCGATATCCGGGTCCAGCGGCATCAGAAAACCCGAGACGATACTGCGGGCAAGGGCTTCGTTCTGCGAAGTGGAGGGAAAGGTGCATTTCAGTTCGTTTGTCGGTTTTACCATGTGACGGCCTCCTCTTTTGCTTCTACGGGAATGGTTCCGCTCATCCCGGATATTACGATCAGTCTTTTGATGCGGGGCGTCGGATTCCTGACCACGAGCAGACAACCGATCTCCGACGCTTTGGCGTATCGCCCGAGGATCAGTCCCAGCCCCGAACTGTCCATAAAATCGATTCCGGAGAGTTCCAGAATCAGTTTCTTCGGGAGCAGGGAATAGAGTGCCTCATCGATGTCGGCACGGATTTCCGCCGCGACGTGGTGATCCAGTTCTCCCGTCAGTCTGACCGTCAGAACCTCTCCTTCGGCGGTGATTTCGACTTTTTCCATTTTTTCCTCCTTTTTGCCGAAAATAAAAAATGGTATCCTCGGGTAAAGGATACCATTTTTATGATGCGAAAGCGGTCGGATTAACGCCGTTTTTCGCTTTTTTCTTATTCTTTTTCGTCGTCGTATTCCGACGCTTTTTTCGCTTTTCTTTTCTTGCCGCCGATCAGAATGAGAACGAGGATGACGGCCGCTATGGCGAGGAACGGGAGCGCCCATGTGATGCCGATCGCAAGACCCTTGATGACCGATCCGAACGCCTTGAAACCGCCGGTAAAGGCGCGGCCGATCTTCTGCCAGAACGTCGGCTCGCTGACGTCCTGATACTCTATGACTTCATGCAGGGAAAGGGTGACAAAGGAGTAGGAGACGGATTTATCGTAAATCTGCAACTGATAGTTCAGCTGATTGATCTGACTGCGAACGTCAGCCAGCGCGTTTTCCAGTTTGATGAGATAGTCCAGCGTATCCGCCTTGGCGATCAGCGCGTTCAGACGTTCTTCCTGATCGACCAGACTGTCCATACGGCTTTTTATATTATAATAGGAATCGGTGATGTCTTCGCTCGTCAGACGGTTGGACAGCACGTTGCAGTTCTCACCGACTGCGGTGATATATTCATCCAACTTTTCGGCGGGAACCCGTACCGTCATCGTGATATAACGGGACGAATAGTTCATGCGCTCGCTCATATCGGACACATATCCGCCGAGCGCGTCTGCCTGCGCCTTGATCACGCGAAGCGCATCGTCGTATTTTTTGGATTCCAGTTCCAGATAGGCACGCTTGATGACCTTGCGCGAAGCTTCGGATGCTTTGACATCCTGCAGAACCTCGCTGATATTGCCGGAAGAAGGAACCGGAGTCTCATCTTTTTCAGAGTAGCTTTCATTATACGACACAACATCGGACGTTCCGTCAGCATACCAACCTTCGGCACCGGATGCGGATTTGTTCACGGATAGAAACGAGGAGTCGGACGCGGCACCGCAGGCGCACAGAGACAGGGCAATACAAGCAGCGAGAAGCAGAGCAAATAGCTTTTTCATGGGATAACCGCCTTTCTGTTTTGAGTTAGATATTATTTAGTCGGACCGTATGGCTTCTTTTCTCATTATAAGTAATAAATTCTTTTTTTATCCTCTTTTTGCAATTGAATGGCGAGATAAAATTTCTCGGCCGGTACGCGGCAGTACAGACCAATTCCGAGGGCTTCGTCCCAAAGAGCGTTTTCATTTTCCGCATCGAGATAGCCGTATTTCAAGAACATATTGACAATGGCTTCAAAGGCATACGAGGGGTCGCACCAGATATCGGGGGCAAGTCCCATGCCGTCCCGATTTTTGATAACCCAATAAAACATGAGGGAGGAGCCAAAATAAAACTGAATGACGGATGTCGGCAGATGATAGGTATCCACGTTGCCGCAGATCATACACCCTCTCGAGTTACTGCCGATGACGACCGTATTGTTTAAACAGTGGAATTCGTGGATCATGTCCTCCCCGGCGGAAGCGACGTTGCTGTCCGCGAGAATAAAGACGGGATAGGAGTTGTTCAGCTTTCTCGGTTCGGTGACGGTATATTCGTCGTGTTCCTCCCCCACCTTGCTCCGGGCGTTTTCGCAGATGGGATTATACCGATGGAGCCATACGTCGCAGGCCTTGGCCATGATGCCGGCAAAACTCTGTAACCATTGCTTGGCATAGAGCGTACTGCCGCCGCCGTTCCCGCGGATGTCCAGGATGATGGCTTTGGCACCGATCATGCCGGGGGCGGTGGAAACGAACTCCTGCAACTTTTTATCGTAGGCGTTCAGGCTGAACGAGCGGACGGAGGTATAAACGATGTCAAAAATATCGAATTGCTTGAAACCCAGTTTGTCACCGCCGCCGGTCGGAGAATAATTGGAGTGTTTTTCCCACTTGACGTCCTCTGTGATCTGTGAGCCATCCCGTGTCAGAACCAGAGTATCGCGGATGTTGACGAGCGCGGAGGGAGACCAAAGAACGGGGGCATAGACGATGTCGCCGGATTCCAACAGTGTCAGTTTCATTTCTGCGTTCTTGCCGGACCCCGTAAAACCGCCGAAATACCACTTGGCACCGTCTATGGTCTTATAATATCCCTTTTCGTCTTTCAGATACGCTTGATCTTTTCCATAATAATAACTGTATTGTAAAGAAGTGTTGCCGGAAACCAGTCCCGAACCGCCAATGGAAAAGTGACCGTCCACGATAAAAGCAAGATGCTTTTTATAAAGGGAAGCAAGCAGGGATGCCGGAATCCCGCCGTCGGCCGGCAGATCGGCAATAATGGCTTCTTTGGCGGCATCAAAGGCTTCGTCGCCGCCGAAATAGTAGTACCCGCCGTAAGCGCATTTGAGCATCCGGAAGCAGAGGTCGATCTCCGAGACGGCTTCGTCGTAGGTAAGTGCCATCTTTGAAAGAGAACGGTTTTCCTGCAAGGCCGCCGCTTCTTCTTCCGTCAAAAGACCTTTGACGGTCGGATCGTTCGGCGCGTACTGCTCGAATCCGGCAAAATCGTTTTTCTGAAAATACTGCGAGCGTTCCTCATTGAGCGTGGTGATCACTTCGGACAATTCCACGTGAGCGGGAAGTGTGGTGCCGTTCGGCAAAACCACAACGGGAGCGGCCGTTTCCGTCGTGCTTTCCGCGGTGCTTTCCGTCGTACTTTCCGTGGAGGAAACCGACGTTTCGATCGGGATTTCACCGCACGCGGGCAACGTAAAGAGAACGGCGAGCAGAAGAATAAGTGACAGAATCCTTTTCATGTTTGTCCTCCTGTCGGAAAGACCGCGCTTTTCATGGGCTGGAAAACGCGGTCGTCTGTTTATTTGCTGTATTTGAGAATGGAGGCTTGAATGGTTTCGAGCTTATCGGCGTAAGCGGCTCTCTTGGCACGTTCTCCGTCGATGACGGCGGCCGGCGCTTTGGAGACGAAGCCCTCATTTTGGAGTTTCTTGTCAACGCGTTCGATTTCCGCGATCATCTTGGCTTTTTCGTCGTGCAGACGGGCCAGTTCCTTTTCAAAGTCGATCACGTCGGAAAGCGGGATATAGAGAACGGCTTTGTCGGAGATGATCTGCAGACAGCTTTCATCGTGATACTCGTTGAAATACTCGACCGAGGAAGCACTGGCAAGTTTCTCGAAGAAATAGGAGGATTCCTCGTTGAACGTATCCCGTGCCGTCGTGGCGACAAACAGTTTGGCTTTCTTGGACGGCGGGACGTTCATTTCGGCGCGGCGGCCGCGGATGGCACGGATGGCCGAGATCAGCAGGTTCATCGACGCTTCTTCCGACGGATAGGAGAGCGCGTCGGTCTTCTGCGGGAAATCGGTGATCATGATGCTTTCGCCGTCATGCGGCAGTGCCTGCCAGATGGTCTCGGTGATGAAGGGCATGAACGGATGCAGCAGTTCCATAGCGCGGGACAGGGTGTAGGCGAGAACGCGGCAGGCGTTTTCACAGTCGTGAGAGCCCTTGTCGGCAAGACGCGGTTTGATCAGTTCGATATACCAGTCGCAGAGAACGCTCCAAATAAAATCGTACAGTTTGGCGAGAGCCACACCGAGTTCATATTTTTCCAGATTGTCGGTGACTTCGCCGATCAGATCGTTTAACGTGGAAAGGATCCACTTGTCTTCCAGTCTGAGTTCGTTTTCCTGCGGCAAAGCCGTATCGGTGAGTGTTTCCGGCATATTCATCAGCGCAAAGCGGGAAGCGTTCCAGATCTTATTGGTAAAGTTGCGGGCGGCTTCCACCTTCTCATCGGAGAAGCGCATATCGTTCCCGGGCGAGTTGCCGGTGATCAGCGCAAAGCGGAGCGCGTCGGCACCGTACTTTTCGATGATCTCCATCGGATCGATGCCGTTGCCGAGCGATTTGGACATCTTGCGTCCCTGCGCGTCGCGGACGAGGCCGTGGATAAAGACGTGAGAGAACGGCTTTTCTTTCATACATTCCATGCCCATGGTGATCATGCGGGCGACCCAGAACGGAATGATGTCGTAGCCGGTGACGAGCGTCGCCGTCGGATAGAAGAAATCGAGGTCTTCCGTCTTTTCCGGCCAGCCGAGCGTGGAGAACGGCCAAAGGGCGGAGGAAAACCACGTGTCCAGAACGTCTTCATCCTGATGGACGTTGTGACTGCCGCACTTCGGGCAGACGGTCACGTCGCTTTCGGAAACCGTCACTTCACCGCAATCGTCGCAGTAGTAGGCCGGAATCCGGTGACCCCACCAAAGTTGACGGGAGATACACCAGTCGCGGATGCCGTACATCCAGTTCAGATAGATTTTGGAGAACCGGTCGGGGATATAGTCGATCGTGCCGTCTTCGACGACGCGGATGGCCTCTTTTGCCAGCGGCTCCATCTTGACGTACCACTGTTTGGAAGCGAGCGGCTCCACCACGGTTCCGCAACGGTAGCAACAACCGACGTTGTGATTGCATTTTTCGATCTTGACAAGGTATCCGCCGGCTTCCAGATCGGCTACGATGGCTTTTCTTGCCTCGTAACGGTCCATGCCGTCGTATTTGTAACCGCCGATGATCTTGGCTTTTTCGTCGATGACGGAGATCATCTCGAGATTATGACGTTTGCCGACCTCAATGTCGTTCGGGTCGTGGCAGGGCGTGATCTTGACGCAACCGGTACCGAAGTCTTTTTCGACGTATTCGTCGGCGATGACGGGGATTTCACGGCCGACGAGCGGCAGAATCAGCGTTTTTCCGACGAGGTGCGCGTAGCGTTCATCTTCGGGGTGAACGGCAACGGCGGTATCGCCGAGCATCGTCTCCGGACGGGTCGTAGCGACGATCACGTATTCGTCGCTGTCCTTGACAGGGTAGCGGATGTGCCAGAAGGCGCCTTCCTTATCCTTGTATTCCACCTCGGCGTCGGAGAGAGCCGTGGCGCAGTGCGGGCAGATGTTGCTGATACGCAGTCCGCGGTAGATCAGTCCCTGATCATACAGAGAAACGAACACTTTTTTGACGGCCGCGGAAAGGGTATCGTCCATTGTGAAGCGAAGACGGGACCAGTCACAGGAGGAACCGATGGATTTGAGTTGCTCGATGATGCGACTGCCGTATTTTTCTTTCCATTCCCAAACGCGGTTGGTAAACTCCTCCCGCCCGAGGTCGTAGCGTGTCTTGCCCTCCTCTTTGCGCAGATATTCTTCCACCTTGATCTGCGTAGCGATGCCGGCGTGGTCGGTCCCTGGAACCCAAAGGGTAGCATAGCCCTGCATTCTCTTGAAACGGATCAGAATGTCTTGGAGCGTCTCATCCAGCGCATGACCCATGTGGAGTTGTCCCGTCACGTTCGGGGGCGGGATCACGATGGTAAAGGGCTTGGCACCGGGCTTTTTTACCGGCTTGAAATAGCCCTTGTCGCACCATTCCCGATACAGCGGGGCTTCGATCGCCCCGGGATTATACGTTTTTTCCAATTCTTTTGCCATAATCTATGTCCTCTTTTCTTATTCTTCTCTTATTCTTCCGCAGACGTCTTCTTTGCCTCGGCCTAGGAAGAGCCGTGAGGCAGGGAGAGTTTGATCGCTTTCGGCAGAACCTCGATGACAAGGGAGCGGAAAGGAGAAATCTCTCCGTCAGCGCAGACCGGCGTGACGCTGTCGGCGGTGATCTCTACTTTGCGGACTTTCCGATAGTCGATGAACGGATAGTTCTTTCCGGCACCGACGTGCGTCCCGTTTTTGTAATCGCCGACGGCTTTGATGAAGTCCAACTTCGTGGCACCGCTGACCATGCAGACGTCGAGGAGACCGTCGTCCAGGCGGGCGAGAGGCGCCGCTTTGAAGCCGCCGCCGTAGGACGTGCCGTTTGCGATGGCGATCAGCTTCACGTCGTAATCACACGGCTTGCTTCCGTCCAGCGAGATGGAAAGATGCTGGCCGAATTTCCCGAAAAACTTGGTGACCAGAGCAGCATAATAGGTGAGTCCGCCGGGAATCAGCGCGCTTTTTTTGAGTTCTTCCATCTTCTGCACCACTTCGCAGTCCAGTCCGATGTTGACCTCATTGATGGCGTATTTCTGATTGTATTTCAGCAGGTCGATGGTGATCGGTTCGCCGAGAATCTGATTTTTCAGATTCAGAAAGTTATTCGGTCTCGTAAAGTTGCGTACAAAATCGTTTCCCGTCCCGACCGGGACGACGGCGACCTGCGCGTTCGGGAATCCGACGGCGCCGCAGACGACTTCGTTGAGAGTGCCGTCACCGCCGCAGGCATAAAACCGCAGATCGGTATCCGGATGTTCCGTACAGACTTCCCGGACGTATCGGGTGGCGTCGCCCGTCGTCCGCGTGTGATACACCACGTAATCAACGCCGAGGTCTTCGGCGGCGAAACGGATTTTGGTGAGCAGGGAAGTCAGATACTTTCCTTTGCCGGCTGCCGGATTGACAATAAAATAATGTTTCATATGCAAAACCTTTCAGAAAAATAAGATATGAATACCCATTTAATT
>JAGHUY010000338.1 GCA_018064545.1 Candidatus Apopatosoma intestinale
CTTTTGAAATCATGAGGCATTTATGAAAAGCCAGTATCAACCTTTTGAAAACGCAAAGGCCGTGATCCGAAAAGCGGCAGACGCTCTGCATCTGCCGGAAGAAACATACCGTTTTCTGTTCTGCCCCGAACGGGAACTTACCGTATCGCTTCCCGTCAAAATGGACGACGGCCGCACGGAAATCTTTTCGGGATACCGGGTCCAGCATTCCTCGGTCCTCGGCCCCTGCAAGGGCGGCATCCGGTTCCATCCGGACACGAATATGGAAGAAGTCAAAGCACTGTCCTGCTGGATGACGTTGAAATGCTCCGTGGCCGGGCTTCCGTTCGGCGGTGGAAAAGGCGGTATCACCGTCGATCCTTCGGGGCTCAGCGAAGCGGAAAAAGAACGGCTGACGCGCGCCTATGCCCGCGCGATCGCTCCGATCGTAGGAGAGACGCGCGACGTCCCCGCGCCCGACGTCAATACGAACGGTCAGATCATGACGTGGTTTTATGAGGAGTATTCCCAAACCGTCGGAAAAGACTGCCCGGCCGTCGTCACCGGAAAGCCCATAGAAAAGGGCGGTTCTCTCGGAAGAAGTGAGGCCACCGGACGTGGCGTTTGGCTGATCTGCGCGGAACTGATGAAAAGTCTCGGAAAAGAATTGCGCGGCGCCCGCGTCGCCATTCAGGGCAACGGCAACGTCGGCGGTATGACGGCGAAGTTTCTTTCCGAAGCCGGTAGCAAAATCGTCGCGCTTTCCGACGTTTCGGGCGCACTGTTCTGCCCGGACGGTTTAGATATTGCCAAAATACACGAATGCAGTCTGTCTCACCGTCTGCTCTCCACGCTCGACTTACCCGGTGCTACGTTTGTTCCGGGTGACGAGGGAAATCGGATGCTGCTCGAAGCCGATGCCGACCTGCTGATCCCAGCCGCCATGGAAAATCAGATCACGGCCGAAAACGCCGCCCGCATCCGCGCCCCGTATATCGTGGAAGCGGCCAACGGCCCTACGACGGTGGAAGCCGACGCCATTCTGGACGCGGCCGGCAAGATCGTAGTTCCCGATATTCTCGCAAATTCCGGCGGCGTCACGGTTTCCTACTTTGAGTGGAAGCAGAACATGGAACAGGAAAGATGGACGCTTGAAGAGGTCAATGACCGTCTGTATACCATGATCACCGGCGCGTTTGCCACCGTTTGGCAGACGGCAAAAGAGTACCGTTGTTCCCTGCGCACGGCGGCCTATATGGCGGCCATTCAAAGAATCATCAACGCCGAATAGAGAGAAGAGGATGCCGACGGCATCCTCTTCTTTCACTTTATTCCTCGTCCAGAATCACGGGAGTTACCATGATTCCGTGCTCACGGAACATATAGTCAGGCGTATAGAAACGGCCTTTCGGACGCCACATACCCGGATCGGTATAGGACGGTTTCAGGATGGTGTTGTGGAGTTGCCCGAGTGTGTTCATCCGGTTGCCGTACAGGGTGATGTCGATCGTATGATCCCCGTCGGAGAGTTCCCCGAGCGGCAAACGGTTCGGCGGGAATGAGAGCATCCCGGGCACCCGCTTTCCGTCCACTTCAACCGAGAACGCCGTACCGACAAAGCGTCGGATTTCCAGCGTCTTTTTGCCGCTTCCGTGATAGTGGAAATGATACGTGATATTTCCGCCGTAGAACGGGAGCGTCTGCATGGTGATGTCGTCAAAAGAGAGTTTTTCGGCTCTCTTCACGAGTTTCACGGTAGAACCGATGGCGCTCACTCCGAAATCGCCGAGCAGATAATAGGCCTCGATCTGTGTAAAATCGCCGAAGCGCAGGTCGATTTTCAAGGTGTTCTTGCCCTTTTTGATCTTCGGCAGACGGATTGTCTTGACGGCTTCCTCATCGATATAGTAGGAGACTGGCGTCATATCCGCCGGTTTGCCGTTCAGCGTCACGGTGGAGTATTCGATGGATTCGAGTCCGAGCATCGCGTCCTTATAGGCGATTTCCGACTCAAATTCGAACCAGAGCGTCACTTTTTCTTTGGGATTCTTGTCGATGGGCTTGACCCACGGTTGAACCATGCCGCCCGTGCGGAGACGCATTCCGAGAGATTTGCGAATATCGTCGTCGGCGTCCAGCACGTATTTGGCGGGATGAATCTCGCCGTCGTTGAGCGAATAGGCCGGTTTATCGAGAAGCAGAACGTTCGGTTCGGACAGCGTATACGGAACGGAACTTTCGAGCCACGTCTCCCCGGCAAACGTCTTTTCCGTAAAGACAAAGCCGTCTTCTCTCTTGCCGGGCGTCATCTCGACGAGGAGCGAATCGCAACGGCCGCAGACCCACGGAAATACGGTGTTGCCGTTCTGATACGTCGCGCCGAGGGGTTTTGTCTCACCGGTCAGCGTATCCATCAGCGTCAGTTCCCATTCGCCGGTCAAGGTGATGGAATAGGATTCGATCAGAGAAACGTCATAATCTCTCGGCTCGTTGACGTGAGCCACGAACAGATGGCGTTTGTCCCCGTCGGTGCGCATATTGTAAACGATATTGTCGGCAAACCCGCCCCCGGCGTATGAGAGCAGTACCTCTCTCTGTGCTTCGACCGCGTCAAGGAGTTTGCTTCTTGACCAGTCGATCGCCGTGCATCTTTCCGCCAGTTTCTTCGCCCGGTCAGACGGAACCGCATCGACCAGATACGGAACGGTGCCCATGAAGATCACCTGTCCGCCCTTTTCGGCGAAGGCTTCCAGTGCGTCGAGCGTAGAAGAGCGGATCGTATGCAGATTTGGTACAATGACCGCACCGTATTTTTCCTCCCCGACGGTAAAGCCGCCGTCTGTCCCACCATACTGCGTCGTAAGGAGGGATTCGGAGATCAGGTCGAAATCCTGCGAGCTGAACACAAGCCAGTTGATAATCTCATAGAACCGTTTTTGCAATTCCGTGCGGTCGTTATCCGTCTGCGAAAGCGGACCGTAGTGGAGCCAGAAAGACTCGATCGGATGGATCACACCGACGTTCACCACCGGTTTTCCGCGCGTCATGACGGTGTTGACACGGGCAAAATGGTCTTCGATATATCCGTACTCTTTATACCACGGCGACTGATAGCCGATGGGGGCCGGATAGTCACGCTTGGCCTCGCCTTTCATGGACACCCAGAACAGGTGCGGAACGCGGACGGTCACGCCGAACGCGGCCTGCCAGTCGCCCTGCTGTTTGTGCCCCTTGAAATCATAGCACCAGTTCGTCACGCCGTAGAGTTCGCTCATCATGCCCTCGCGCCCATACTGACGGGCGGCACTCTGACACTGTTTGGCCGTGGAGAGTTCATGATGGTCGGCCAGCATATCAATGCCGGGAAGCGTCAATGAGCGGTAGGAGCGCATCGTCTCGCCGGAACAGACCGTCTGCGTCCAGAGAGCGGGTTCCATATTGAGGTGTCCGGTCGCGTGGATGCCGTTTGCTTTACACCAATCGCCGATGGTATCGGCATAGGCGGCGGCAAAGCGTTCCGCCGTGTGATCGTGGAACTGATACCGGCAGACGGAGACCTGTCCGTTCGGCAATTCATAGATCAACTCCGGCAATTTGTCGATAAAGGAGTACCCGTAAGCCGCCTTGAACGTCTCGTTAAGATCGGTGGTATACGGAACGGTGCAACCCGAATTGTCCTCGGGAGAGCGCAGATAGCCAAAGCGCGACATCTGCGGTTCATCGGAGAAGATAGACGGTACGGTTTTTCCAAACTCGTCGCCCACGACCTCTTTGTAACGCTCATGCGTGATTTTCACAAAACTCTCGATGGCGGGCTTGGACATCACGTCCACGTAGGTCTCGCCGTTGTACCAGTTTGAGGGCGCGGCATACTCCACATAAACGAACAGTTTTTTATGCTCGGCCTTTTCGCCGAGGTCTATTTTCCGATAGGAAACGAGATAACCGTTTTCGTCAAATTCCATATCGAAGCAGGCGAGAACAAAATACTTGTCCCCCGGTTTTTCCTTGTCAGTACGGGCGTTCGCGATATCCTCCTCCACCGTCAGCGTCCCGTCATTATAGGGAGCGGTGGTCAGAAACATACATTTCTGCCGGTTTTCCACGTCCTTGGTATTCAGTCCGCCGGCAAAACCGGAGGGCCACTTGTCCTCGTCATAGAGCCACGCCAGCATATCTTCTTTTTTTGCCTTGTCCACACAGGTGCGGATAAGCCCCATAAATTCATCCGACAGATACGGCGTAGCCAAACCGACGCGCGGGTGCATATGGAAGCCGCCGAAGCCCATTTCCTTCATATACTCGATCTCTTTGCACAGAAGCTCCGGCGTGATCTCGCAGTTCCATGCCCAGAACGGCGTGGCGCGGTACTCGCTCGTCGGATGACGGAAAAGTTCCGGAGAAAGCGTTTTTTCTTTGTTTTTCGGATATAACATACTCTTTTACCTCTTTTTCAGAATAGGGTCAAAACGCTATTTTTATTTTACCATTCCGGCTCGTTCAAGTCAACAGAAAAACGTGAAAAAGGACGCCCCGAAGCGTCCTTTTTATTTCAGATATTTAGCGATTTTCGGCCGGTTTTTGTAAAAGTACAGGCGAATCAAAATACCGTAGAGTCGGTCGCTGAGAATAAAAATCAGATTGGCGAGAATCGCAAAAACGATTTTCATCGCCTTGGCATCCGGCAGTTCCAACAGTTTGGCAAAGAAGAAGTACAGGATGGCCAATGTCCCGTTCATGATGACCAGTCGAACAAGAAAAGAAACCGTCTTTCCGAGCCGTTCCAGAATCGGGATCAGCAAAACGTGAAGCCCGAAAAACAGGAGATAGCACCATGCCGCCGTCTTTTCCGGCAAAAGCAAAACCGACAAAAGCGAAGTCGCGCCGTAAACAGCAAAGCCGTATCCGAGGCCAAACTCGATCGTGCAGAAGACGACGACGAAAGCGGCAACGGCCGCCGTGGTCATATCAAGAATGCCGGTAACGGAGCCGAGCAGCATCAGAATCACGCTGACGGAAACAAGCAACGCGCAAAGAGCCGTTTTTTTGGTTTTTCTCACGGTTTTTCCCTCAACAGCAGGAGATCAGATCGCCGCCCATGGCTTCGCAGCAACAGTCGGCGCAGACGAGTCCCGTGCAGACGTCGCAGGGATCGGAGCAAAAGCCGCCCCCCGTCCCGGTCGCTTTCCGGTCGTAATCGGACGCCATACGGCTCATGCTATCCACCGCGGCACGGTATTCCGCGTTCTGCGGATCCATCTCGCAGGCGCGGCGAAAATGCTTGGATGCCTCAAAATACCAGCCGCGTCCCATGAACACGCACCCTTTGAGATAATACCATTCCGCGTTCTTTTCTTCCTTGGCGCAGGCGTCTAATTGAATCTCCGCTTCATAAAAATTCCGGTTGTTGATCAGCGTGCGGATATAACCGAATTTGGAGGAATCGGAGCCGGAATAGGTCCCGTTTCCGCCAAAGCCGAAATCGTAATCGTCCGCATGATCGACCCGGTTCTGACGATCCCGCATGACGGTATCGTAGGCCTCGTTGATCTCTTTCATTTTCTCCTGTGCCAAATCGGCGAGAGGACTGGAAGCGTAGTTGTCCGGATGATATTTCCGTGCCAGATCGCGGTAGGCTTTCTTGATCTCTTCCTCGGAAGCATCCTCGGAAATGCCGAGCACTTTATACGGGTCCGTCATATCTTCCACTCCTTTCTTCTCACAAGAGAAAATTCGTTTTTCATGCCGAAATGCAGAATATTGCGAACGCATGACGTCGCCCGTTCATCGAGTGAGTCCAGCAGATCGAACGCGCGTTCGGCCTCCCGGAGTTCCAGCGTCAGAATCTCATCGGCCCGTGTGCGGACAAAATCCGTCATTTCCGCTTCGTCAAAGGCGTAAAGAAACGGATTATACCGTCCCCTCTTCCGGTCTTCCGGATAATCGCAGACGGCGTCGGCCAGGTAAATCCATCGGCCGATATGGAACGCCACCTCCGACAGAATCTTTGCCGTTTTTTCCGGCAGATCGATGACGGCGAGCGCGGAAAGCAACCGGCCGAACTCATCGGCCATCCGATCCGGCTCGGCACAGGCGTCCCTTTCAAGAGACAACAGGCCGACAAGCCGTTCTTCCACGGTGCGTTCCGCATCGGGCATCCCGGCCCGACGGCAAAACCGGCGCGTAAACGGATATGCCACCGTAGCCATAGCCCTTCGTGTGCCCCTCTCGTCTTCTCTGTCATCTTTTACGTGATAGGAAACCAGAACGGCGCCGATCCTTGCCGCATGACGAAGAAACGCCGTATCTCCCATCATCGGACGCCGGTGAAACGGATGGCGGACACAGTAGCGGCGTGTCACAGAATAAGACTCCCCGGTAGCGGAGAGCCGCAGAAG
>JAGHUY010000314.1 GCA_018064545.1 Candidatus Apopatosoma intestinale
CACTTTTATTCTATCATGGAGAAAAAAGAAAATCAAGATATTTTTTACTATTTTCAGAGGGAATTTTTGCCGACCGTTTTCTCTGTCCTTATTCTTATGGCTTTCGAGGCGAATTTATGCACGGATTGACGAAAAAAAGCACCGCTCATATCATGATAGCGGGAGGGCGCGTTTCCTGTCGGATTTTGACGCACGGTTTTCCGGCCGATCCTGACTAACGGCGGGCGGGGACGGGGCAGAATCATGACAGAACGGAGCAGAGCAGATGCTCTTTCCCATAAACAAAGAGAGTGAGAAAAAACATGATCGTAAAACGCGGAGATATTTTTTACGCGGACCTGAGTCCCGTGGTCGGCAGCGAACAGGGCGGACTGCGCCCGGTTCTGATCGTTCAGAACGACATAGGCAACCGATACAGTCCCACCGTGATCGCGGCGGCCATCACAAGCAAACTCGACAAAACGAAACTGCCTACCCATATCGACATAGCCGCCGACGGCGTCGGCCTCTCACGGGATTCCGTGGTCCTGCTCGAACAGATACGAACCATCGACAAGAAGCGCCTGCGCGAAAAGATGGGCCATCTCGATGACGGGATGATGAACCGGGTCGACGGCGCCATCACGGTGAGTTTCGGACTGGACGGCCGCGGGACGGCCGCGGTGGCATCCGTTCCGGCGAGCACCGAGACCGGAGAGGAGAGCGTTTCTCTGTGAAACGCGGGGCCGGCTCCTGCGAAAAATGACAGCGATAAAACAGATACGGCGCGATCCGAACAGGCTGTGCCGTATCTGTTTTTCCTTTGGAAAAAGGCTAAAACGGCAGGTCGCTTTTTCGACATTTTTGTGCAGTTTTTTCGGGTTTTGATGTTGACTTTGCGGGTCGGCGATGCTACAATGAAAGCAATACAAAACGGCGTTTTCCGCGGGGAAGAGGGTCGGTTATGATGAAGGATCATGTGGCGTTTCATCGGGAGCAGTTCGGACGTTGGTTCGAGGGCTTTTATCGAGGGGTAAAGAAGAGCAGAGAGACCGGTTTCCGTCGGTACTGGGTGAGTCCCATGACGGACTTTGAGGATTTTACGTGCATCCCACACTATGCGTATTATCTGGTGATGGGCTATTATCTGGACGGCACGCCGTACACCGGGAAAGAAGAACTGCTGACGCTGGCCGACGAGGTGCTTTCCGCCTACGAGGAGCATATCCACGAGGACGGGAGCGTCGATCTGATCGTCACCAACTTCCACGACCCGTCCCAGTCCGGATTTGTCACACGGCTGGCACTCGTCGCCGCCGCGTTCATCGCCCGCTATACGCATCATACCGAGGCCGAAGACCGGCTGTTTGCCCACTATCTGACCGTTATGAAACGGCACGGGGAGGCGATGCTCACCCTCGGCTTCCACACGCCGAACCACCGTTGGGTGATCTCCTCGGCACTCGCCATGCTCTACGATCTGACGGGCGACAAACGCTATCGCGACTACATTGACGGCTTCCTCTCCGAGGGGATCGACTGCGACGAAAACGGGGAATACACCGAGCGTTCGGCAGGAATGTACAATATCACTTGCGATCTTTCGTTCATTTTGATGGCGATTTTTCTGCACGATCCCTCATACTACGAATATGTGAGCCGGAACCTGAAACTGGTATACAGTTTCATGGAGCCGGACGGCAAAATCTGCACCTTAAACTCGATCCGGCAGGATCGCAGTATGAGCATCGACGCGGACAACTATTACCCGTATTATCTCTATATGGGACTTATTGACCGCAATCCGGAATTTGCTTACACCGCGGACAACATGATGACCAAATTCGAGTCGCAGGCGGTGATGGGACATATTCCGGTCAACATGGACGTTCTGCAACTCTATCTCTTGAATCCGGAGGTTTTCGACCGGATGAAAGAGATCGAACCGGTCGCCCCGCCGCGCGACGCGTCGGTCTTCCTCCAAAAGAGCGGGATCGCCCGGATCTACAAGCCGGAATCAAACATGACCGTGACGCTGGTGCGGCAGAGACATCCCGTCTTTCTGCAACTGCTCTGCGGCCATCACATGATCCAGATGCGCTTTGCCGGGGCGTTCTTCGGCGACCCGCATTCGCAGTTCCGCGCCCAGGAGATCATCCGCACCGAAAAGGGCTTTGCGCTGATCGCCGATGAGGCGGCGGGCTACCGTTCCCAGTTCGACACGCCGCCCGAGACTTCGGAATGGCGGCAGATGGATCATTCCAAACGCCATATCATCAACGTTCAGCATTTCCGCACCCGCATCGACGTGGAGGTGCTTTCCGACGGGGTGAACGTGGAGGCGACCGCCGACGGATGCGAAGGCATTCAGACCAAATGGGAACTCGTCATGGACCCGGGCGGTCGGCTCGATACCGACGGACTCGTGACGATCTGCCGTCCCGGCGACTATCTCGTTCTCAAAGAGGGAAGCGCTCTGTATACCTTTGGGGACAATAACTCGTTTGCCATCAGCGGCGGCTCTTACCGCCATCTGTATACCAAGGATATGCGCGGCTCCGCGCCGGCAGATGATAAAAATGTGACCGTCTGCATGACCGGCGAAACGCCGTGGCATCACCGCGTGGAAATCCGCGTCGGTCACAATGTGTATCTCGATAAACGCCGGAAAGAAACGTTTGAATCCGGGAAATAATGCAAAAAAATCAATCAGAAAAGCCGCGAGAAATCGCGGCTTTTTGCAGACTGCTGAAAAAGCAGATATTTTCAATCGCTATTCGTCAAAAAGCACAAACTCCATCACCACTTTTTCTCTCGCATGAGAAGGCACGAGAGAAAAAGTTATCAAAAAGAGAGTGCCGGTGGGGGAT
>JAGHUY010000331.1 GCA_018064545.1 Candidatus Apopatosoma intestinale
TATGATACGACTTCGGAAACCTATACGGAAAAACTGACGCAGAATACATTATACACGGACATTGCTCCCGGCCATTTCTATCTGACGGAAGAGGATGGGGAAATCGTCAGGGAATTGCCCGCTTTGCTTGGCTATACGGCAGAGAGCAAGAAAAACGTATATGCAGATTCTTTCTTCTACGATTACGAATACACCCGCCCCGTCTATGACGGAAAAGGCCTTGCTGACGGATCGATCTTCCGTCTTGCCACCGTGACTTCCGTTTCCGAAGGCAAGATCATGGCCAAACTCGGAACGGATGAAAAAGAGACCGACATCACCGATTGGAACGTTAAATTCATTTATTCGGACATTGACGGAATTGCGCTTCACATGGCCGGCGAGAATACGCAGGTGGCGGTTTCCACATTTGATAATATGGTTTCGGCTTTGGACACCCTGTATAACAATGTTGCCAAAGCAAAGATTATGTTTGAGACGTACCGTGACGGCCGCGTCGTTGACGGAAAAACCGTGACCTATCCCGCCGATACCGTCGCCTATTATGAGAATCTCTATGAACAGGCGAAAGCCGAATTGGAAACGGCAAAGGAGAACGCGCTGAATCAGAAAATGAACGGCGCTTTCTGGGGAACGGGCTCGGCGGAAACGTCTCCGCTCGGCGCGTATTTCTCCAAAGTCAAACTCAGCTTCGGGAAAGACGCATCGCTTTCGTTTGTGTATTTCACCGTGGACGATGTCCACTACGTTCTGGCGACCACGTTTGCCTCGTAATTAAACGAACCGAAAAAGGGCACCTGTGATTAATAAGGGCACCTGCGATAAAGCAGGTGCCCTTATTTGCGATTATTTTTATCAATCTACTCTTATAAATATGCCCTCAGAACGGTCTTCGGAACGTCTGAACACCGTTTTGTCCGCGAGTTTTTTATACAAAAAGTTCGTCGAACCGTCGGCAACGAAAGTCAACGTATCGTCAACGGCGGAGTAGATGAACGTGTTTCTGAATTTTCCGTCGTCTGTTTCGAGAATCATCCTTCCGTCCTCGAAGCACTTGTAGTGCCCGAAACCGAGATAACTTGAAAGCATGGTCTCGTAGTACGAAAACCGACCGTCGGCCAATAAGCAGATCGTAAAACCGTTGGGATACCCCTTTTCGACGTCCGCGTTGTCCTCGTAAACGAAAAACCCGCAATAATAGGGGATGCCATATACTTGCCTTGCATATTCATCATAGGAGAAATAGGAAACGCCGAAACCGTTTTTTTCCTTTCCGATACGTTTTACATTGATAAAACTGAAGATTGACACAACAAGAATCGCCGCAGACATGGCAAAAGAGACAAGCGCGATGATCATGATTTTTCGCGATTTCCGATCGTTTACCGCACTTATTGTCATATTGTTGATCTCATTTTGACCAAGCAGTTCCGATGCGCTGACGTCCAGCTCGGCCGATATCCGATTGAGCACATCATAGTCGGGATACCGATTGCCGCTCTCCCAGCGTGAGACGGTCTGCCTCGTGACAAACAGCTTCTCGGCCAGCTCCTGCTGGCTGAGCCCTTTTTTGATTCTTGCGTCTTTGAGTTTATTTCCGAATTCCAAAGTATCGCCTCCTTTTCTGCTTTCAGCATACAGAATAAAGCAGAAAAAGTCAAGCACCGATACGGTACGGGGCGGGAATGGACGGGCACCGTTTAGGAAGATCGGGAAAACGGTGAGAAAACGGGTTTTGTTATCCGAGCATAACGTCAAGCAGCATCATGACGGAAAAGCCGGTAAGGATGCCCATGGTGGCAAAATACGGCTGTTCCTCCTGATTCTTCTGACATTCGGGGATCAACTCGTGGACGGCCACCAGAATCATGGCACCGGCGGCAAACGAAAGGGCATAGGGCAGGATGGCTTCGATCAGAACGACAAGAAACGCCCCGATGACCCCGGCCACGGGTTCGACCATGCCGGACGCCTGCCCGAGCAGAAAACTCTTTTTTCGGGAGCATCCCTCCCGCCGCAGGGGCAGGGAGACGGCCGCCCCCTCGGGGAAATTTTGCAGTCCTATTCCGACGGCGACCGTGATGGCCCCCATCAGATCTTCGGGAGAACCGCCGTTTTGCAGGGCTCCGAACGCGACGCCGACGGCAAGCCCCTCCGGGATATTATGGAGCGTGATCGAAAGGATCAGCATGAGAATCCGATTGCGCCGTTCTGTCGGCAGTCCTTCGGTGCTTCGGACTTTGCGGTTCGCATACGTGACCGCTTTGTCGGAGCCCCACATAAACAGCCCGCCACCGAGAAAGCCAAGTGTAGCGACCGCCCACGCCGGAAGACCGGGGAGTGCTTCCGCCCGTTCAATGGCGGGTTGCAGGAGAGACCAGTAACTCGCGGCGATCATGACTCCGGCGGAAAAACCGAGAACGGTATTGAGTATTTTGGGATTCGGCGTTTTGAAAAAGACGACCGTGGCCGCACCGAGCGCCGTGACAAACCACGTCCCGAGTGTTGCCAAAAACGCATAAAAAACCATAAGGTTCATTTTCACCTCCTCTTTCCATTATATTTTGACGGCGTTTTTCGGTGCCGAAAGCGGAGGAAAAATGGCAAAAAAACAGAGACACGGTGGGTTTGCGTCCGACCGTGTCTCGTATTGATAAACTGTTTCTATTTTGCCCACTCGCCGTTGACGAAAATCGGCGTGGCTTTTCCGTTCTTGTAGCCGGTGATACAGAGGTCGGGCGCGCCGACCATGAAATCGACGTGGATCATGCTGTCGTTGATGCCGAGGGCACGGCATTCCTCGTTTGACTTATCCATATAACCGTCGATGCAGTCATTGAATCCGGCACCGAGGGCGACGTGACAACTGGCGTTTTCGTCAAACAGCGTCTCATAGAAGAGGATTCCCGTATTGTTGATCGGGCTGTTACAGGGGATGAGAGCCAGTTCGCCGAGTTTGGCGGCTCCCTCATCCATGCCGATCATACGGTCGAGCAGGGCTTTGCCCTCCTCGGCGTCCCATTCGACGGCCTTGCCGTTCTCAAAACGAATCCAGAAATTCCGGATGAGTTGTCCCTGATAGGACAGCGGCTTTGTCGAGACCAGTTTGCCCTCGGCTTTTCCGGCCATGGGGCTGGTGAAAATCTCTTCGGTCGGCATATTGGGATTGAAAAAAACGCCCTGTTTGGTGAACTCTCCGCCGCCGCACCAATGTCCCTCGGGGATCAACTCGGCGCGGAAATCGGTGCCGTTGGCACTGTGATACGTAACGTAGTCAAACTTCTGCGCGTTCAGCCATTCGGAACGGGCACGGAAATCCTTGTTGTGACGCTCCCATTCGGCGATCGGATCGTTTGCGGGATCGTCGGAGACACGGACGGACGCGAGAATGGCTTCCCACAGTTTTTCGATGGCTTGATTCTTCTTCATGCCGGGGAAAACCTTTTTCGCCCAAGCGGCGGAGGGAACGGCGGCGATCGTCCACTGATGTTTGGATTCCAACGCGTCGCTGTACGGTTTGGTGATCGGATAGGTCGCCATGCGGGCTTTCTGCATCTTGGCAATGTTGACGCCTTTCAGCCCGTCGGGATCTTCGCTGATGATGACGATGCGGCAGGGAAATTCTTCGGTCATGAGTTTCAACTTTTCTTCTTGCCATTTTTCCACGGTGGAAAGGGTTTTCAAACTCTGATAGCGGTAGTTCAGTTTGGTAAGCGGCTGATGACTCCACTCGACGCGGACGTATTTGGCTCCGAGCCGATAGCACTCCTCGGTCACGAGCGTGGCAAATTCATACTGATCGACGGCACAATAGATGATGACGGGTTGTCCCTTTTGTACGTTGGCACCGACCTTGGCAATCAGACGGGCGTATTTCTTTAAAACGGTCTTTTTCATGCATTTATCCTCACTTTTTTATAATTTATACATTTGTATGTTGTTGGGAGACGCGCGTATAAGTATAGATCACGGCCGTCTCTTTCGTCGGGACGGAGACGGGAAACGCACGGCACGCCTCCGCTCCCGTCATCTCGACGGCGGCTCCCGTGTCAAGATCGGTGAACCGATAAAGAGCGGTTTCTTCCAGTTCTCCGAGAGAAAAGACGGCGGATTCATAGGGCGACTGTTTCCGGCGGAAAACTTCCACGATACCGTCCTCCTTGTCCCGCCTGTGGAACTGGACGGCCGACCAAACGTCCTCGCGATCGGAAATCTCGGTGAGCGGGATCATATCTTCATAAAAGTACGGGCGCAGTCGGATATACTCATGGAGACGGTCTTTCAGCCAACGCAACATGTCGGGATCATCGCCGAACGAATCCCGTTCGGAATAGGAAAAGTTGGTGGTCAGCCCGCCGGCGTAGGCACTGCGGATGCGATAGGTATCGACCATCCGCCCGCAACCGTCCCCGTTGTAGGGAAGCCACGCAGAAAACGAGACGTTGTGTGATTGCGGGATATAGGCCGGGAAGTTGGCGGGGCATTGGGCGTCGCTTCGCCAAAGCGGAACACTGCGCCGGAGCGTTTCGATGTCGATCCGTCTGCCGCCGGACGCACAGTTGTCAATGATCAGATGCGGGAACCGTTCGAGCAAAGCATCCCAAAGGTGGTAAAGCCCCGTAATATGCTTGATTTCCGCGATGCCCTGCCGATCTTCGGCATCGTTTTTCCGCCAGTATGGCAGCGGGCTCATGTTGAAATCCTGCCGATAACAGCGCACGTCAAATCGCTCGATCAAATCGCACAGAGTCTGATAGCAGTATTGCCATGCCTCTTCTTTTCCGAGATTGAGGAGGCACTGCGAATGGGGATTGCGGGAGAAGATCGTAAACCAGTCTTCGTGCTCGGATACGATCGGTGTGTTGAAAATGACACGTTCCGGTTCGACCCAAAGAAGCAGTTTGAGCCCGGCCTCCTTGACGGCCGCCGCCACGTCACAAAGCCCGTCCGGGTGATGCGTCGGGTTGATGCGCCAGTCGCCGGTATAGGAAGCCCAATCTCCCTCAAATTCATCGGGGCACGGTTTATCGTCCATGCCGTACCATCCGGCGTCGATCCAAAGGTATTCATAGGGCAGTTTTTCTTTTTTGATCGTTTCGATCCGGTCAAGGATGGCTTCCGTGTTCATACCGCCCCAAATGCCGGCGCACAGCGGCATTTGCTGTTCCCGACCCGGCTGTCCGATCAGCGAAAAGTGATTCTTTACCATTCGCCGCCATTGATTCTGTCCGTCGATCATGCTTCCCTCATAGGTCATGATGACGACCGACGAGGTGCGGATGGTTTCGCCCGGATACAGGCGGAAATGCGTATCTTCGATCTTCGTGCGAATGCGGACGGACTCTTCTTCGCGGCTGATCTCGCAGTTCCATTGTCCCGTCCAGCCGATGGCGAAGATAATTCCTTTTCCGGCTTGATGAAGATGAAAGAACGGTGCTTGATTTTCGCTGGAACGCCCGCCGCTCGCCGAAAACTTCGCGCTTTGCCCGGCAAAGAGACGATACGGATATTTCGCCTCGGCCACGGTGTCGGGATTGCAGAAAAACTCAAAAGGCGACCACGTGGAGCCGTTCGGTGCCAGCACTGTCGTGAACCTGTCTTTGGTGGGGAGCCATGCGGATGCTTTTGCTTTTTCGACGTGCGGAAAGGGAAGTGTCAGATCACAATCCCACAACTCGGAAATGATCCCCGACGGGGTGCCACCCGTGTTTTGCAACCGGTTGACCCATTCGATGGCATCAAAGTCGGGGTATTCCGTCTTTTCGTGCGTCAGCACAAAGCCGTCTGCCATCCGGTAGACTGTAGTGTCCCCGTTTCGGGAGATTTCGGAGTCCGTGTCAAAAAAGTTCCTATCGTTATATAATAAGGAAAAACATTTTTCGGGAAATGAAATCATACTTTTTCCTCCTGTCATTTGTTTCCATCATAGCACAGTTCCGACCGGATTGCAACAGAAAGAAAAAAGGTGCCGCTTTTTTTGGGCAAATTATTGACAACCCGTTTTTTTATTGTATAATACTTATCGCGTTCGGTAGAACGAACGTTTCGGGGTGTGGCTCAGTTTGGTAGAGCGCTTGGTTCGGGACCAAGAGGTCGTGTGTTCAAATCACATCACTCCGACCATATACGAATTATCCGAACACTTACCGCATAGGTGAGGCGTTCGGATTTTTCGTTATCATTGAATATCCGCATTTATCCCCCAAAAAGCACAAACTATAAAGTATTTGTGATTCCAAATCCCGAAATGTTCGATTGTTTTTTTCTTGCTTTTTGATATAATAAGGGCAGAAACAGGCGCCGGTTTCAAGAACGCATGGAGGAACACAATGATCATGAAAAGTTTTGGACAAAGATTAAAGGAACTGCGGAAAGAAGTAGGGGTATCACAATCATATCTTGCAGATCATATTGGGGTGTCCGCACAATCCGTTTCCAATTGGGAATGTGACAATACAATGCCTGACATCTCACAGATCGTCCCGCTTGCGTCGCTTCTGTCGGTTTCCACGGATTATCTGCTCGGTGTGGGAAACAATGAAAGCACAGACAAAGCAGAACTTGAAAAAGCAATCGACAAAATATGGGCAACGTATTCTGTCAACACGATCGCAGATAATGCCGATCTTCTCGTTTATAAACAGTATAAAGAGTATCTGAAAAAATACCCTCTTGACTATATAGTGAAAACGAAGTGCGCGTATGCGATCAAAGATTTTCTGTATGTTTCTGCTGTCCGGAAGAAATTCGACATCGCCGAATCGTATTTTGAGGAACTTTGGACGGAATGCGACCGGATGCTACGCTTGGTCTGCGAGAACTGTACTATGCCGGAAGTGCAGATGGATGCGGAAAACTGCCTCATTGAGCTTCTTCTTTTGAAAAACAAGTATACGGAAGCCAAAGGGATCGCCGGGAAATTGCCGGACACATTCGGAATCAAAGATCAGGCGCTTCGCCGGATCTTTTGTGCCGAAGCGGTTTTTACCAAAGCATACGAAAAGCAGAACAACGCCTGCAAGATCATGTTTCGTGATTATGTCAACGCTCTGTTTTACCGGGCAAAAATTCTCTCTGATGATCCCGGTTGCAAAGAAAAAGACGCCCTTGCCGCGTGGGATGAAATGACAACAGCATCAAAATCTCTGATTGATCTGTACCTGACCCCGTCCGATTTGGCGGTTAATGCCTATGAAAAGAACCCGTATTGTTTTTTGATTACCTCGTACACGTCAAAGAGCAATTTTCTCCTTCAAAAAAGGAGAATCGAAGAAGCGCTTATCTGCGCAGAAAACGCATGCAACGTATCAATCGAAATGCTTTTGTGGGTAAAGGAAAACTGCTCCGATCCGCAGATTCTGTCCGATGTTTCGTTCTTTGCTGAACATACCCCTAACTGGTGTTGGAAATGGGCGGGGGAAGAAAAAAGCAAAGGGTTGTTATCAAACGCTCGTTTCTTAAATCATGTTGAAAGAATAAACCGCCATTTACAACAGAATCAAGGACAAATTGATTAAAAAAGCAAACCCTTGCAGGCAAAAGAAATCCCTCTGCCTGCAAGGGCTTTGTATTATGCCGTCTGCTTTGCCTGTTCTTTTGCTTTCTCTTGGGCTTCCTGTTTCAGCTTCCACTCCTCGTATTCGCGTCTGCCCTCTTTGATTTCAAAGAAAGCAACAATCCCCGGAGATCGACACGTCGGAGATAGACAATGCCGACGTAGACGGATATCCCGACTCGGATCGGCCGTAATAATTGGAAGAATACGATTTTTTGAATGATTTTATTATGTTTTTTTCGGATACTGTTGCAAAACGGGAAAAAGTATGAGATAATAACATCAAACTTTATCAAAGTAAAGGGGTTACTATCATGGAAAAAGTCAGAATTCAGGACGATCTGTACGAATACGTAAACGCCGAATGGCTGGAAAACGCGGTCATTCCGGCGGACAAGCCGACGACGGGCGGCTTTGCCGACCTTGCCACCAAGGTCGAAGAACAACTGATGGGCGATTTCGATGCCATGGCAGAGTCCGGCAAATACCCGAGCGAGATCATGAAAAACGCGGTTACGCTGTACAGTCTTGCCAAGGACAGCAAGAGACGCAACAGAGAGGGCATCCGCCCGGTGCTCGCCGACCTTGCCAAAATCCGCAAGCTGTCCGGCATCGCTTCTCTCAACCGTCATCTGAAAGATTTTGTTATTGAGGGCTTTCCGCTTCCGTTCAGCATCAGCGTCGACGCCGACATGAAGGATACCGAGCATCACTGCGTTATGTTGCAGGGTCCGAGCGTGATTCTGCCCGATACGACCTACTATAAACCCGAAATGGCGGCACAGAAAGAAGCTCTCCTTGGTATGTGGGTGGGCATGGTCAAGACCCTGCTCGGTCACACCCGTCTTTCCGCCGAGGAAGCCGACAAGTATATTGCCGATGCTCTCGCGTTCGATGCTTCGCTTGCCACGCTCGTCAAGAGCAGTGAAGAGTGGTCCGAGTATCCCAAAATGTACAACCCGATGAAGACGCGCACGGTCAGCTCTCTTTTGAAGCCCATCAAGTTCCGCAAACTGCTCGGTGACCTGTTCGGCTTCGTTCCCGAAACGATCATTATTACCGAGCCCCGCTATTTCAAGGGCTTTTCGACAGTCTTCAATGAATCGACCTTTGAACAGTACGTTCACTGGGCATACATTCGTCAGCTGATCGACGCTTCCTCTACGCTTTCCGAAAAAATGCGCGACGAGGGCTCGTCCTATCGCCGTGCGCTGACCGGCGTAGCACAGATTCCGACGGTTGAAAAATTCGCCTATCATCTCGCGTCCGCTTACTATTCCGAGCCGGTCGGTCTGTACTACGGCGAGAAGTATTTCGGCGAGGCGGCGAAGAAGGACATCACCGACATCGTCAAAGAGATCATTGCCACCTATCAGAACCGTGTTGCCGCCAACGCTTTCTTGACCGAGGCGACCAAGGAAAAAGCCATTCTTAAACTCTCCAAGATCGAGATCAAGATGGGCTATCCCGACAAGTGCGGCAA
>JAGHUY010000226.1 GCA_018064545.1 Candidatus Apopatosoma intestinale
GCTTTCGAGAGAAAGCGTATGCGGATTTAGCTCATTTGGTAGAGCGCGACCTTGCCAAGGTCGAGGTGGCGGGTTCGAGCCCCGTAATCCGCTCCAAAAAAACAAGCCCGCCTTTTGGCGGGCTTGTTTTTTTGCAATCGAAACTTTACGGGGCTCGAAGGGGAGCGGTAGTGAATGACGACCTGAATGGGCGTCAGAGCCGCGGAAGACCGAGCGGCGTCGAGCCGCGAGACCGAGCCCCGTAATCCGCTCCAAAAAAATGACCTGCCTTTTGGCAGGTTATTTTTTTAGTAATCCATAGCCATAGTCATAACCACCGGTAAACCGGTGGCTTGCACAGCCCCTATAAGGGGCAATTACAGGCATACCCCTTAAGGGGTTCTGAAAGTTTGACACCGCATTTTAATTACAGGCAGCCGCTCACGTGCGGCTGTCTTTTTTATGCCTTACTATTCTTGCTACCCGTAAACGGGTCTGTATACTCTTTGATGGACATCTGATCTAATGTGTAATCCTCTTCCAACTGATTTCGGATATACTCTGCTATTACTTTCTTATTGCGCCCTACGGTATCTACATAATATCCTCTACACCAAAAATTTCTCGATCCGTACTTGTATTTTAGATTCGCATGTCTGTCAAAAATCATCAAGCTGCTTTTCCCCTTGAGATACCCCATAAATTGTGCTATACTGATGTGGGGTGGGATACTTACGAGCATATGAATGTGGTCTGGACATGCCTCTGCTTCGATTATTTCTACCCCTTTCTGTTCACACAACTTCCGTAATATTTGCCCGATGTCTTTCTTTATTTGCCCGTATATCTCTTTTCTTCTAAACTTTGGGGCAAATACTATATGGTACTGACATCTGTATCTTGAGTGTGCTGAACTTTTGATTTCGTTATTATCCTTCATCTTTTCCTCCACAGTTTTGCGGTGTCAAACCGCTTTTATTCTACCATGGAAGTTTCGGGCTTGCATTAAGCTCGCCCTTTTTTTATCGCTGAAGCTTTTTATCTTCCCCCGGTAGAACCGGGGGTTTATTTCCACGTCTGAAGACACCAAAAACACAAAAAGCACGCTAAACAGCGTGCTTTTTTGGAGCTGGTAATCAGAGTTGAACTGATGACCTCGTCCTTACCAAGGACGCGCTCTACCAACTGAGCCATACCAGCATATCGCAATCCTTCCAAAAAAGATTTCTGTCTTCCTCTTTTTTGGAAGAACCTCGGCTTTCGCACCGAAGTAACTCACCTTAGAGCCGTTGCGCAGGTATCATTATAGCAAAAGCTTTTTCATTTGTCAACGGTTTTTGCGAAAAAAACAGATTTTTTTGAAAAGTTGACGGGGAAGCGGTCTTATGATAGAATGAAAACGGAAAAAACTTTTCTCTCTTTTCGTCATATCCGGGCAGGAAAACCCGTCATAGTGGGTGTAGGAGCTCTTATCACACAACGAAAGGAACACCATGGAAAACGAAGTTTGGCTAACGAGACTGGAAGCCCGCGAGGAAACCGTCCTGCACGATCTGTCGTCGGAATACGGCAGAGCGGCACGGGCAATCGCCTATCGCATTTTAGAAAACCGCGCCGACGCGGAGGAATGCGAAAATGAGGCGCTTCTGCGTCTTTGGAACAGCATTCCGCCGCAGAGACCGGATTCGGTGCGGGCGTTTTATTTGCGCATTGTCCGCAATCTGGCCATTGACCGATACCGGGCGCAGACCGGCAAAAATACGTGCTCGCTCGAAGAACTCGGCGACGTTGTGCCGGCGGAAACGGAGGATGCCGTGGAGCAGAAAGCCCTCACGGAGACGCTGAATGCGTTTCTTGCCGATCAACCGAGGAAAAACCGTGTGATGTTTGTGCGACGTTATTTCTACGGCTGGTCGATAACGGAGCTTGCCCGTGACGCGGGCATGCGTGAAAACGCCGTATCGGCACTTCTGTATCGGATGCGCCGGAGTTTACAAGAGTATTTAGAGAGGAAAGGAATCCTATCATGAAAAAAGAAGATTTACACCGCGCCATTGCGGAACTTGACGAAACGTATCTTGACGAAGCGGCAGAGGAGACGGCGGGACATAAGACCGCCGTATGGAAGCGGTACGGGGCACTGGCCGCCGCGCTTGCCGTCGTTGCCGCCGGAACGTTTGCGGTGACGCGCTCCTCGCGTGATCCGAAGATCGGGAACGAGGAGACCGGCGAAAACGAAACGGGAATCGTCTCCGGAATGACAACCGAAATTATATCCTTTGATATTTACAAGGATATGTTTTTTTACGATGGTTGTTATTACTGGGTGGAGAGCCGTTCGACGGAACCCGCCGATCCG
>JAGHUY010000237.1 GCA_018064545.1 Candidatus Apopatosoma intestinale
CCCGATCCGCAGGTGATCTGGCACGGCGTGAAAAAATCGCCGCTCTGGAAGAAAGCCGACGCCGTATACGAACGCGTGGGCGGCGGTGGAAACTGGACGAAACGGGACGTACCGGAGAGTTGGACGGTCTCGTACGGAGAATGCAAATTCAAAATCAAGCCGATGGGATTCAAGCATACGGGACTGTTTCCGGAACAGGCGGTCAACTGGGATTGGGCATCTTCGCTGATCCGCGAGGCCGGCCGTCCGATCAAAGTGCTGAATCTGTTTGCCTATACGGGCGGGGCGACGGTGGCGGCGGCAAAGGCCGGTGCTTCGGTCTGTCACGTGGACGCCGCCAAGAATATGGTGGCACAGGCTAAGGAGAACGCGGCTTTGTCCGGGCTTTCGGACGCGCCGATCCGCTATATCGTCGACGACTGCAAAAAGTTTGTGGAAAGAGAAATCCGCCGCGGCAACCGCTACGACGCGGTCATCATGGACCCGCCGTCATACGGGCGCGGACCGAACGGGGAAGTATGGAAACTGGAAGACAATATCGGGGAACTCATCCGTCTGACGGCTGACGTTCTGTCGGAAAAACCGCTGTTCTTCCTCGTCAATTCCTATACCACGGGTCTTTCACCGTCGGCGATGGGCTATATGCTCGGGCTGGAAATGAAAAAACGCTTCGGCGGCCGCGTGGAATCCGATGAAATCGGCATTCCCGTTACGGAGACGGGAGAGGCGTTGCCGTGCGGCAGTTCCGCGCGGTGGACGGCCAAGTAGGAGAAAAAACATGGCAGAAACCATCATTAAAACGGAAAAACTTTGTTTTGAATATGAAAAAAACGAGGGCGAGGAGAAAACGCAGGTCCTTCGCTCGCTCGATCTGACCGTAGAACGCGGCAGTTTCGTCGCTGTCCTCGGACATAACGGCAGTGGCAAAAGCACGCTTGCCAAAGTCTTAAATCTGCTCGTCACGCCGACGTCCGGAAAAGTGTGGCTCTTCGGAAAAGAGATCAACGAGGAGACCATGACGGAAGACGAACTCTATGAGATTCGTCGCCGCGTGGGCATGGTATTCCAGAACCCGGACAATCAGCTCGTAGCGACGATCGTGGAGGAGGACGTGGCGTTCGGTCCCGAGAATATCGGGGTGGAACCGTCGGAAATCCGCCGCCGCGTGGACGAGGCGCTGGAAACCGTCGGGATGACGGCGTTTGCCCGGCACAGCCCCCATCAACTCTCCGGCGGGCAGAAGCAACGCGTCGCCATTGCGGGGATTTTAGCCCTGAGGCCGGAGATTATCGTGTTTGACGAATCGACCGCGATGCTCGACCCCATGGGCCGGCGGGAGGTGCTGGACACCATCCGCAAACTCAATCGGGACAACGGGACGACGATTCTGATGATCACACACTATATGGATGAGGCGATCGACGCCGATCGTGTGATCGTGCTCGACGACGGCCGTATCGTGCTGGACGGTACCCCGCGGGAGGTCTTTTCCCACGTGGAGGAAGTCCGCGCGGCGGGACTGGACGTTCCGCAGATCACGGAACTGACGTATCGGCTCGGTCTTTCCGGCACGCCGATCACCGCGGAAGAGGGTGCCGACGCCATAGAGGCGCTGATTACGAACCGACAGGAAAGGAATTAACTTTGGAAAATACAGCGGCAAAACTCTGCGGAGTTTCCTATATATACAGCGAAAAAACGCCGTTTGAAAAAGTGGCGGTCGATGGGGTGGACGTTACCTTGGAAGAGGGGATGGTCACCGGTCTGATCGGCCATACGGGAAGCGGAAAGAGCACGGTAGCACAGATGCTCAACGGTCTGCTTCGGCCGACGAGCGGCGAAGTATACGTTCTCGGGCGGAATATCTGGGAGAATCCCAAAGACATTCGCCGGGTGCGGTTTGAGGCGGGATTGGTATTCCAATATCCCGAATATCAGTTGTTTGAAGAGACCGTCGCGAGGGACATTGCTTTCGGCCCCCGCAATATGGGACTTCCGGAAGAAGAGATTTCGTCCCGCGTGGCGGAAGCCATGGCGTTTGTGGGACTCGACGCCTCGCTTTCGGAGAAGTCGCCGTTCGATCTGTCCGGCGGGCAGAAGCGGCGTGTGGCCTTGGCCGGCGTGATGGCGATGCAACCGAAGATTCTGATACTGGATGAACCGGCGGCGGGACTGGACCCCCGCGGTCGTGATGAGATTTTATCCGGTGTCGTCCGCTATAAGGAGAGAACCGGCGCGACCGTCGTCATGATCAGCCACAGCATGGAAGATATGGCGCGCTATTGCGACCGGATTCTCGTGATGAACGACGGCAAACCGTATCTGTACGGGACGCCCGAAGTCGTTTTCTCCGAGGCCGAACGGCTGGAAAAGGTCGGACTTTCCGTTCCGCAGATCACCCGTCTGATGGCGGAACTGAGACGGCGCGGTTATCCCGTTTCCGCTTCGGTCTATACCGTGGAGGCGGCTTTGGCGGAGATCCGGAAGCTGACGGGAGGTGATCGCGCATGATCCGTGACATCACTCTCGGTCAGTTTTTCCCCGGCCATTCGCTGTTGCACCGCGCCGATCCGCGCATCAAGATCATTCTGTCGATTCTGTATATCGTGCTTGTCTTCCTGGCGGACAGCGTATCCGGCTATCTGTTTCTGGTTTTATTTACGGCTCTTCTGATCGCGATTTCGGGCATTCCCGTTTCCACCCTTGTCAAAAGTCTGAAACCGCTTCTGTTTATCGTTTTATTTACTTCGGTCATCAACGTCTTTTGGAATCGCGAGGGCGAACTTCTCGTTTCTTTCTGGAAGATCGCCATCTATACGGGCGGCGTCTTTACGGCCGTCTTTATGACCGTGAGAATCATGATGCTGTTACTCGGAACGGGCGTGATCTTAACCTATACCACGTCTCCGATCGCTCTGACGGACGCGATGGAACGATTGCTCTCTCCCCTTAAAGTTTTGCATATCCCGGTGCATGATTTTGCTATGATGATGACGATCGCTCTGCGGTTTATACCGACTCTGCTCGAAGAGACGGATAAAATCATGAACGCGCAGAAAGCGAGAGGAGCCGATTTTTCCACCGGCTCTCTCGGGCAGAGAGCCAAAGCCCTGATTCCCGTGCTGATCCCGCTCTTTATTTCCGCGTTCCGGCGGGCCGATGAACTGGCCGTTGCCATGGAGAGCCGTTGCTATCGCGGCGGAAAAGGCAGGACACGCATGACGAGTCTGCATTTGCACGCGCTGGATTTTGTGCTCCTTTTTGGGCTTGCCTTGGCGGGAGCGGGCATCGTTCTGTGCAACCGTTTCGTTCCGATCTACGCGATTTGAGAGGTCTTATGAAGTATCTGTTGAAACTTTCCTATCTGGGTACGCATTATTGCGGCTTTCAGGTTCAGCCGAACGGCAATACCGTACAGGCGGAACTTTGCCGGGCGACCGAAACCCTGTTTGCCCGTCCCTGTGCCGTTACCGGTTGCAGTCGGACGGACAGCGGTGTTCATGCCGAGGAATACTATGCGACCGTGGCTTTCGAGGGGACTTCTTCCGTTCCCTGCGAACGGATTCCGCAGGCTCTTTGCACCTACCTGCCGGAGGACATCTCGGTTTCGGCGGCGTGGAGAACTCCGGATGATTTTTCCGTGCGGCGCGCCGTATCGGGAAAAGAGTACTGCTATCGGATATGGAACGGACGGCAGAAGAACCCGTTTTGCGCCGACCGTGCCTTTTTCTATCCGGGAACGATCGACACTGCCCGGATGACAGAGGCGGGAAAGCGGCTGATCGGGCGGCATGATTTTGCCTCATTTATGGCCAGCGGAAGCGACATGGAGGACACCGTCCGCACGGTGACGGGACTCCGGGTAGAGCGTGACGGTGACTTCGTTTGCATTTACGTGTCGGCTGACGGTTTTTTATACAATATGGTCCGTATTATCGTGGGAACGCTCATTGAGGTCTCGGAGGGAAAGATCGCCCCGGAGGAGATTCCGGATATTCTGTCCGCAAGAGACCGGATGCGCGCCGGACGTACCGCTCCGGCCGGCGGTCTGTTTCTGCACAAGGTCTTTATTTCCGTTCCGGAGGGCATCGTATGAGCGATGAAACCAAATGCATCCTGACAGATGATGAAAAAAGTTTTCTTTCACTTTCACAGCGATTTCATCTGACGAGCATCTATATCCTCGTTGCGCTCTGCGCTTTCCTGATCGGTGTGCTATTGTTCGGTCACCGTGAATTGCGGGCGGAGAATTTCAAGTATCTCGTAAAGTATCTCGGAAAAAGTCCGGTTCTCTATGAGTCGTTTTACGACGGTTTGGAGTACAGCGGCGGCGAGAACACGGCTTTCGGTCTGTATAAGGGAGACGTGTGTCTTCTGGACGGGAATCGCCTGTCTCTCTATGGGATTTCGGGCAAGACGGTTTTTGCGGAAGAACTGCCGTTCGGGGACGCGACGGTTGACTGTGACGGACAATATCTCTGCGTTTACAGTCGGGGCGGGAATGAAATGCGTCTTTACAACTCGTTTTCGGAGGTGTTTTCCAAGACGTTTTCCTATCCGATTTTGCTGATCCGCACGAACACGGGCGGCGGTTTTGCCGCGGCGACGTCGGAACGCGGGTATCGGAGCGTCGTGACGGTATATAATGAAGCGTGGATTCCCGTCTACACGTGGAAAAGCGCGGACAAATATCTTTTTGATCTCTCTCAGAACGATGACGGAAGGTATCTTTCTGTCGCCTGTTCGGGAGTCGAAGACGGGATTCCGTATGCCGAGTTTCTCTTTTTGGATACCGAAAAGGGAGAACCGGTCGTATCGAGAAAGATTTCGGGTCAAACACCGCTTGGCACCCG
>JAGHUY010000095.1 GCA_018064545.1 Candidatus Apopatosoma intestinale
CGGAAGAACCGAACGTGAAGAGATCGCCGTTTTCGGCATTCTTTTCATGCGTTCTCATCGGGCCGTAATCAAAGCCCAGTAACGTAATGGCAAAGATAAAGACAAAGGTGAGGAGCGAATAGTAGTTATAGGGAATCGCTTTGCAGAACAGGGCAAGACTGGAAGTGCCGCCCGCCTGACTGGTATAGTCGGAGACTGCCGCCGCCCACGAAGAGATCGGGGCGATCATGCAGATCGGAGCCGCCGTCGCGTCGATGATATACGCCAGTTTTGCCCGCGAGATTTTGTGGGAATCCGTGACGGGGCGCATGACCGAACCGACGGTCAGACAGTTGAAATAGTCGTCGATGAAGATCAGAACGCCTAGGAAGAACGTCATCAGAATGGCGCCCACACGGGTCCTTATGTGCTTCTGCGCCCAACGGCCGAACGCGGCGGAGCCGCCGGACTTGTTGATGAGCGCGACCAGAACGCCGAGGATAACGAGGAACAGGAAAATACCGGCCGTTCCTTCAATCGCGGCGATCAGACCGTCGCCCACGATCGAATCGAAAGTGCCGATGACGTTGAACCGGTTGTAGAACAGAGCGCCGACCAGAATCCCGACAAACAGAGAGGAATAGACCTCCTTGGTGATCAGGGCGAGCGTGATGGCGACCAGCGGCGGAACGAGCGACCAGAACGACCCGATGAATCGGTTGGCGTTCGCACCGAGAGCGGTCACGAGAAGATCGTCGTCCGCAAAGACGGTGACGGTAAAGGCGGCCAGCACTACCAGCACGAGAGCCGGAATAGCAAACCATTTTCTGCGATTTCTCATAGTGTTTTCTCCTTTTGTTTTGTAATAAAAGAACGGTCGAAGCCAAAGTGCCTCGACCGTTTCCGAAAAACAAAAGAAACAAAACCGATTGTAGCACTCCGCGGGTAACCCCGCGACAGTCGCACGGATATTTTCCGTGTGCCCAACGATCTCTCCCTCAAAAGAAAGATCATTTCGGCGAAAGCCCCTTTCGGACAGTTCGCAGGTCTTTGAGAACCTCCCTGCCCTACTCTTGGCTTGTCGCGCCTCTGACAATTTGATTCGACGTATTCAATTATGCGGCTATTGTATCACGGAAAAACGGCTTTGTCAAGAGAGAAAGCCTTTTTTCCGTTTTTTATTTGACGAGAGTAAACGCGCAACTCTGTCCCCGTTCGCTGTCCGGCCCGACAGTCACGGTAAAACGTCCCGTTTCAGACGCAAATTCGCCGGAGCGCGTGTGATAGCGGAGCAAAGGTTCCTTTACCGTAAAGCGCACCTCTCTGCTCTCTCCCGGAGCCAGTTCGATCTTCTGAAACTCCACAAGTTCCTTTACCGGGCGCACCGGGCAGGCGACCTCGTCACGCAGATACCACTGCACGGTCTCTTTTCCGGCCAGGCTTCCCGTATTGGTCACCGTCACGGTAAAGGTGATGCTGTCTTTTTCCGTCATCGTGTCGCCGCTTGCTTTCAGTTCTCCATAAGAAAATTCGGTATAGGAAAGGCCGAAGCCGAACGGATAGAGCGGGGCTGTCGGCGCGTCGAGATAGCGGGAAACGTATCCGCCCTCGCAGATTTCATGCGGATCGGGCGTCGGACGGGCCGTGCTCTGATGGGCGTAATAGATCGGCTCCTGCCCCGTGCAATATGGGAACGACATCGAAAGTCGCCCGCTCGGACAAGTCTTTCCGAACAGAAGCCGCGCCGCGGCAGTCCCGCCCTCCGTTCCGGGTTGGAACATCGTGAGAATGGCCGGAACGGTGTCGGCAAGGTCGGAAATGGCCAGCGGTCTGCCGCAGAACAGCAGAACGGCCGTATTGGGATTGGCCGCGGCTACGGCAGCGGCAAGCGAGAGTTGCGCCGGAGACAGTTCGAGGATCGCGCGGCTGTTGCCCTCACCGGAGCAGTTCTGAAATTCTCCAAGACAGAGCACAACGACTTCCGCTTCCCGGGCGAGCCGAACCGCGTCGGCAACGCCGGAGATGTCTGTTTCGCGGAGAGCGTGGGAGCATCCGCCGCACACGGTGATCTCGGCATCGGGAAGCAAAACCCGCACGCCCTCCTCGACCGTCACAGAATCCTCGTCCCGTCCGTGGCACGCCCAAAAGCCCTTGATACCGTGCTCCCGCGCAAACGGCCCGATCAAGGCGACTTTCTTCGTCTTGTCGGAAAACGGCAACACGCCGTCGTTTTTCAGCAGAACGGCACTCTCCTCCGCCGCGCGGCAGGCGATCGCCCGGTGCTCGGCGCAAAGACAGATGCGTTGTTCCTCCTCGGGAGTCGCTCCGCGCATCGGATCGTCAAACAGTCCGAGTTCTTCTTTTAAGCGAAGTACGCGAAGTACGGCGCGGTCGATCTGCTCCGGCGTGATCTTG
Organism: Candidatus Apopatosoma intestinale; assembly: GCA_018064545.1. Lineage (GTDB taxonomy): Bacteria > Bacillota > Clostridia > Oscillospirales > CAG-272 > Apopatosoma > Apopatosoma intestinale. Next base: position 2,395 of record JAGHUY010000095.1, read on the forward strand.
CCCTCATCGAGCAGTTCTTTCCCGAAACGGTAAGTCAGCGCCGACATCATCTCGATCTCTCCGCCGGCAGAAAGTGCCCAATCTACCGCCTCTTTTTCCGTCTCGGCGGCCCCGTGTTTCAGCATTTCGCGATAGGAATTGTAATCGCTGATGACCGAACCGTCAAAGTCCCATTCCCCGCGTAAAATATCGGTGATCAGATGGCGGTTTGATGCCACCGGCTCCCCGCCTAGCGTATTAAATGAAGTCATGAGAAGCCGTGCGCCCGCGTCTACCGCCGCACGATAAGCGGGCAGATAGTCTTCACGGAGCGTATGTTCGGATAGTTCGACCGCATTGTAATCGCGTCCGGCCTCCGCCCCGCCGTAAGCGGCAAAATGCTTGACACAGGCCGCGATCTTTCCTTTTTTCAAATCTCCTTGAAATCCGCGCACCTGTGCCGCCGCCATGCGGCAGCCCAGCGTTTTATCCTCCCCGCCGGCCGTCTCCATGACGCGCCCCCAACGGGCGTCGTGAACCAGATCGACCATCGGCGCAAACGTCACGTTCACCCCGCCGGAGGCCGCCTCTTTTGCCGCCATGGAGGCACATTCCTCCATCAGATCGGGATCAAAAGAACACCCCATGGCAAGCGGGATCGGATAGATCGTCCGATACCCGTGAACAACGTCCTGCATAAACAGAAGCGGAATGTGGTGCGGCTGACGGGCCATGGCGATCTCCTGAACGGAGCGCATCGTCGCCGCGCCGTCAAAATTCAGAACCGAACCGGCGTTCGCCGCGTCGGCGGGATCGAGGTCGAGCCGGGAAGCGGGGCCCGTGATCTCGGCTTCGTTCTCCTTAAAAAAGTTTGCGTTCAGCTGTGTGAGTTGCCCGAGTTTCTCGGCAAGAGACATTTCGGAAAGCAGTCTTTGTATATCCATAATCTCTCCTTTTTAATAGATCAGCACTTCGCGGATGGTGTCCAGCCCCGTCACATATTGCGGCAGTCGGTCCGTCACCATGCCCTCAAAATCAAAATGCATATGCCCTGCAAAAATCGCCTTGATCGTCGGTTCGTTCTTGATAAATTCCACGGTCTCATGTGTGATCGCATCGGCTTTCTGTTGGCGGTAGCGATATTCGGGATAAGACGCCATCAATTCCTCCGGCGTATCGACGAGATACGCGCATTCACGCTTTTTCTCCACCATCATGTTGTCATAGATGGCCGGTTCATGGAGCGGATCGTGGACGAAAAGCAGGATCGGCAGTCCCTTTTCCGCTTCCCGTTTCAGCGCCGCCAGTTGCGCCCGGTCAAACCGATAATAGGAGTTGTCGATGCCGACCAGATTCACCCCGTCAAGCACCCGGGAAGCAAAACGGATGTCGTTCGGGAAGCACGCCTGTACGCGGGCAAGACTCTTGTTCCGATACGCCTCGTCCTCCCACGCCTCGCCGACGTAACGGCTGAACTCATGGTTTCCGGCGACGAAAAAGCACCCCGTCGTTTCGGCAAACTGTTTCGCACGCGAAAAATTGGCACGGGAAACAAAGTCGATCAGATCACCGGTATAGACGAGTAGTTCACCGGTCTCTTTGACCGTTTGTTCGATGAAAAGGACGCTTTCCTCGTTGTTCGGAAACACGCGGGAGCGTTTGACCCCGAGTGCCGTTTTTCTCGCTCCGTCCCGTCCGTCGGCGCGCGTCAGATGCGTGTCGCTGGCGTGGAGAAAGCGTACCTCTTTTCCCAGTCCCAAATCCAGCTTTGTCTGTATGATCTTCATGGCGGTTTTCCCCTCCGGCTTTTTTCTTCATTATAATTCCTTGCCCCGAAAAAGTCAATTCCGACACGAAAAAACGCACTCTTCCGAGTGCGTTTTTTGACTATTCTTTATCAGAAAAAATATAGGCATCAAAGAGGTCTCTTGCGGCCGCTTCTCCCAGTATCTTTTTGAACTGATCCGTGGAGGGGCCGCCGTTTGCAAACAGTCCGTCCACGTAAGCGGCAACGCCCTGCCGCGCCTCCTCCGGCGTGCAGGATTCCGCCCCGTCCAGTGCGGTAAAATAGGCCTCAAAATAGCGGTCGCACAAATCCCGGTAGGCTTCCCCGCACTTCTTGCCCCGCTTAGCAAGCGAGGGAGACAGTTTCAGCGGATCGTACCAATGTGTGCCGAGATCGTGATCCGGCAAGTCACCCGCCGCCGCTTTGACGTCATCCAGTGCCGAGAGATCGGGTTTTCCCGCTCCGGTATCGTAGAGTTCCAACAGCAGCGTATCGTTTCCCATGGCCTTGATGCGGTCAAAACTGAGAAGCGGCATCTTCCGTGTCAGCGGCGTAAAGACAACTGTTTCCATCTTCATGAGTCCCAGCATCGCCGTCATGGAGACCGAACTGAACCGCCCGAGTCCGGCCGCCTCATAGGCATGGATCCGGAACGTCATGCCGTTCTTGCGGATTTTGGCATAGCCGCCAACGTCACGTTCCGTGACCGCACAGCGGCTTTGCACGGTTTTCTGTAAAAGATCAATCATGGACTTTCCACTCCCCCAGTCCCGCCTTGTGCATCAGATAATTGGTGAGGAAGAAAATGCCCTGTCCGAGGACGTTGACCCCCTCGGCGATCCAGTTCATGGAGGCTTTTTCAAAATCCTTGGAGGAGAGATACCCCATCGCCAGCATCATCGCAAAAGACAGAACGTATAAAACGGAAAGCCAGCCTTTTTTCTTTTTCCCGGCGAAGACGGCAAGCGAACCGCAGAATCCGGCGGCACCGAGACAGGTCAGCGCGACGAAGATCATCGTACCGGAAAAAACGGCAGGGGCGGCGGCATACAGCGTTCCCTCGCCCTGTTTTGCCGTGAGCATGGCGATCAGAGCAATCCCCGCGAACAGGAATCCGAGGGATTGAAGCGGGAAGAAAATGGCGTTGAGCCGTTCAAAATCGCAAACGCCGGCCGCATAGAGGAGTTTCCAAAGTGCTTTCAGCGTGCCGGCCGTCAGGATCATGATCGTGCCGGTGGCAAGCAGGGCAAACGCGCCCTTGCTCATCTTGTTGTAGAGATCGCGTTGAAGCAGAATGGCGGAAAACAGAAAGAAAACGACGGGGATAAAATCCACCAAAGCCATCGAAATGGTAAAGTCCATCTTATTTCTCCTTTTTTACGAGATGATAGATCGGCAGAAGCGGGAGAATGATCGGCGTTTTCGCGGTATAAGCCTGATACTCGGGCATGTCCCCGTAGCGGCCGTTCTGACGTTTTTCCAGACGCTGTGCGCCGTTGAACATGATGTAGGTGATGCAGATCAGAGCGAGGATCGCGACGATCCACTGCCAAGCGGTCTGATAGACGGAAATACCGGCCACAAAGACGCCTGTCCAAAACACGATTTCGCCGAAATAGTTCGGGCAACGCACCATTTTGTAAAGGCCTTTCGTCGCCACCATGTTCGGGTTTTCCTTCTTCTGTGCGGTCTTCTGCGCATCGGCCAGCGTTTCCAGTACAAGGCCGCAGACGGAGATCGCGATGCCGATGAGCGGCAGAATGAGGTCTTCTTTCCTACCGTTGACATAGCGGAACACCATCGGAGAGAGCTGAGCCGTGTAGAGAACGGCCACGCAGATCCAGATCGTCGCCTTGACGAAAACCGGCATTTTCTTTTCGTCACCGGTCGCCTCTTTCAGCGTTTTGCGATAGGAAGCGTTCTTGATTTCCCGGATCAGCAAAAAGCCGGAAAGACGGAACCCGTAGGCAAAGAACAGGACGGCTTGTACCACGAGAATCCAAGAAAACGTCCCCTCTGTCAGATGGGTGAGAGCGGCAATCAGAACAAACAGTCCGCCGCCGGCGACGGCAAAGCCGTAGCCGATGGAAAGGAAATAAACGAATTTATAAAAACCGACGGCACAGAGCACGGCGCAGACCGCGCAGAGAATGCCGAAAAAACCCCAAAGTCCGATCATGGATTAGTCCTCCTTATGAAAACTCTGATAGATGTATTCTTTGAAACTCTTATCGCCCGTCTCGTCGGAACCGACCAAATCGTGGGAAAGCGTCCACTTGGAGAACAGGATGATGTCGTGTTTGCCGGCCTTTTTGATCTTCGGCAGATTGGCAAGGACCGAGAAAAGCCACGTGGGCGCATACTTGATGACGGTGGGTTTTCCGGCGGCGTCAAAGCACAGTTTCGCCATTTCTTCGTAGGTATAGGTCTCTTTGCCGCCCACGTTGAACGTCACGTTGGTATCTCCGATATGATCCACGATAAACTTGGCAAAGTCGGAGCAGTCCACGACGTTGGCCTTGACGGTGCCGTGGCCTTTGAGAAGTTGCATTTCGCCTTTTTCCACATAAGGACGGAAGACGTGAACGATGTCATAGAAATACCCGGTCGGACGGTGAATGACGTAGGGCATGCCGCTCTTTTTCAGTTCTTCTTCAAACAGATACTTGGCGTGAAGCATCGGCACCTTTTCCGCACCCGGCTCGTCGCAGGAGATCACGGAAATGTACACGAATTTGGGCGCGTTTGCTTTCTGCGCTTCATGAAGCAGATTCAGGTTGCCCTGATAGTCGATATCGTAGGCGGTAAAGCGCGTGGATGCTCCGGTCAGACCCATCGTGGTGATGACGGCGTCAGCCCCGTCGCAAAGGCCGGAAAGCGTCTCCGGCTTGGTCGCGTCAATGGGAGCAAAGGTATATTTTCCCTTGATCTCCGCGACGTCTCCCTCTTTGATATCCGCCGCCACGACCTCGTGTCCGGCTTCGATCAAAGCTCTCAGAATGTCAGTGCCCAGATGTCCGAAAGCACCGGCGAGTACAATCTTCATAACAGTTCCTCCTTAAAAAGTAGAATGACAAACGGTTTCGCTTGCTATCCTTATTATTATTAT
>JAGHUY010000298.1 GCA_018064545.1 Candidatus Apopatosoma intestinale
CAGAACAAGGTTTTGCCAAAGTTTCCGTTCCTTTTCCGATTGTTCTTCCTTTTCCGTCTCCGCCGCTTCGACCGTCTTCGGTGTTTTTTTCATCTGCCAAATGGTCAGAACCATATAGCAGACGAACATCACGAGAAGCAGGATGCCGGAGAACCGGCTGAAACGGCCGGTCGTATAGGAAATCCCGGCATAGAGCGCCGCGGCAAGAAAGAAGAACGTCACCGGCATTTTGAGCGTATCACGGCCGGCTTTTCCCGGACGGATGGCCAGCGTGATTGCCGCGATCAGTGCCGTATTACAGATCACCGATCCGATGGCGTTTCCGTAGGCAATCTCAGGATGACCCGAAACGGCGCTCCCCGCCGAGACCATGCCCTCCGGCAGCGTCGTGCCGATGGAGACGACCGTCGCCCCGATCAGCAGTTCCGGCACGTGGAACCGGTGGGCAAGCCCCACCGCACCGTCAACAAACCAGTCTCCGCCCTTGATCAAAAGAAGAAGCCCAACACAAAAAAGTACAATCGGCCAAACCATTTTCAAACTCTTCCTTTTCTATTTTTTCGCTGTCATTTTATTCGCTGTCAGTATACCATATTCCCAATCCCATTGTCAATAAAAAGGGCTGTCTTCTTTGACAGCCCCCTGCTTTAATTCTGTTTCGGTGCTCTGACCCGGTCGGTCAGCGCGTGAATGCGGTTGATCGGGTTGAGCAGTTCGGAGATCGAACGGTCACGGTTGAGCGCGTCGATGATATAGGCCACGTACTTGCACATATTGACTTCGGTGTACCACGGGCGATTGATGATCTCATCCGGACGGTAATTCAGGTTGGTGGTGAAGATGCGATCCACGATGCCGTCTTCATAGGCCTTGTCGAAACGCTCCACGCCGTTGCAGAACAGACCGAACGTCGCAAACATGAAGATACGGCGGGCGCCGCGCTCTTTGAGTTGCTCCATAATATCCAGCGCGGAATCGCCGCTGGAAATCATATCGTCAACGATGATGACGTCCTTGCCCTCGACGGAATTGCCAAGGAACTCGTGCGCTTCGATCGGGTTGCGCCCGTTGATGACGACCTTGTAGTTGCGGCGCTTATAGAACATACCGAGTTCCACGCCGAGAACGCTGGAAAAGTACATGGCACGGGACATACCGCCCTCGTCGGGAGAGACGATCATCGTCGTGGCCGGATCAAACGTAATATCGGGATATTCGCGGGAAATCGCTTTGAGCATCTGATAGGACGGGCGAACGTTGTCAAAACCGCTGCTCGGAATGGCGTTCTGCACACGGGCGTCGTGTGCGTCAAACGTGATGATGTTGGCCGCACCCATGTTCACGAGTTCCTGCAACGCCACCGCGCAGTCGAGCGACTCTCTGGCCGAACGGCGATGCTGTCTGCCCTCGTAGAGCATCGGCATGATGACGGAAACACGGTGCGCCTTGCTTTCGATCGCGCACATGATGCGTTTCAGGTCCTGATAGTGATCGTCCGGGCTCATGGGAACGTTCATCCCATACATATTATAGGTAACACTATAATTGAACAAATCGGCGAAAATGTACACGTCGCGTCCGCGCATCGTCTCATGAAGCATACCCTTGCCCTCGCCCGTTCCGAACCGGGGACAATCGGCATTGGTCACAAAACTCTCCCGCGTGTCGTCTTTTCTCCACTGTTTCAGATACCAGTCCACGTTGCCGAGGAACTTTTCCGTTCCTCTCATGCCGATAATACAAAGATCGCCGTAATATTCCGTATTCATAGTCTTACCCTTTCCTTTTTCTGTTTTCCTATTCTTTGCAAAAACGAATTAAAGATTGAAAGCCACTTCGATCTCCTTGACTTCTTCGTCGTTGATCTTTACGACGCTTCCGCCGATCGCCGCGGTTTCCACAAGGGATTTTGCACTGTATTCCATCACTTCCAACCGGTCAAAAGCGTTGAGAAGCGAGGTGCCGGCCGCGATAATGCAATCATTTTCTACAATTACCACGGGGTTTTTGATGGAGATTTCGGAGGCCATCATATCCGGTTGCAGGAACGAAAGTCCGAACGGATATTTGCGCACGTGTTTTAATGCGATATAGCTTTCCGGAATCAGACGGGCATCGAATTCCGCATCGGTGACGGCAAACGCCATGATATGCGGCGGATGCGCGATGATGACGGATTTGATATCCGGGTCTTTTTCATAAATTTTCTGATGCAGGATGGCGGAACGGGACGGGAGTTTCCCGATTTCGCGCATACCGTTCTTGACGTGCACCAGATCTTCCGGTTCCAGATACATTCTGTCCTTGGCATACGGAGTGATGATGAAAGAACCGTCGGACAGTTTGCAGGAGAACGTTCCCTGATCGCTCGTAAAGAGCTGATTGCCGTAGGCGCGGTGGATGAGGTCGCACATTTCGCGGCGGATCGCCCGCTCCTCGCTGGTATACTCGGTCTGAACGAACTCGTCCATCTTCGGCATCGTCTTCTGCCGATAGACGTCCATATGCTTTTCGGAAATCCCGTGCGGGACCCGTCCGAGTGTGCGGGCGTTGATCTGCAACCGGGCGCAGTAGTCGAGCGTTTCAAAACTCATGAACGCCGAGAACAGGTCTTTCGCCCCGATAACGACGCCGTGGTTTTCCAGCATGACGGTGTTGATGCCGCGTTCAAACTCCGCCGAAATCTTGTCCCCCAACGTGGAACTGCCGGGGAGCGCGTATTTCGCCATGGAAATCTTTCCGCAGAGGAGTTCCGCGTTGGGAACGAGCGACGTATCGGGGATTTCTCTGACGATACTGAACGCGACGAGTGCCGGCGGATGGGCGTGAAGAACGGCGCGAAGATCGGGACGTTTCTTGTAGATCGCCAGATGGAACGGATATTCCACACTCGGCTTATGAATGCCGATGATCTTGCCCTCTTTCGTGATCTGCATGATGTCCTCGCGGCGCAGGTTGCCCTTGTCAATACCGCTCGGACTGATCCAGACCGTACCGTCGGAATCGCAGATGGACAGATTGCCGCCGGTCGTCGTGGTCATCCCGTAGTAATACAAACGGTTCATGATCATGACGATCTGATCGGCCGGATGAAGCATGTTAAAGTTCATAACGTATTCTCTTTTCCCGGCAGATAGATTGTTTTGTGCATCTGCCGAAACACAACAAAAGTTTTCCCGCCTATGGGATTTTTATTTGGTGATCGTCACCTTTTTGAGCACCGCGGAGGCGTCCGGGTCGATCCCCTTGGCCACCGTGAGTTCCAACGCGAAGAGTTGAAGAACGACAGCGGCGGCGTAGACGTTCAGCGCATCCGACGGAACACCCTCGCCCGCGAGACCCGGAATTTTCAGCACCGTGAGAGTGGGGTCCGCGTCGTAATGCGCGGTATCCGTGATGACGATGACGTCGGCGTTCATGGATTTGAGTTCTTCGATCAGTGCCTCGGCGTCTTCGCAGACCGGGCCTTTCAGATCGAGAACGATGGCCAGGTCTCCCGCAGAAAGCTGGGCTTTCGGACCGTGGTGGAAATCGGAAGCGGCGTAGCCGCGCATCTTGACGTTATTGGTTTCCAGAATTTTCAGAGCGCCTTCCAGCGCGATCGGATAGGCAAAACCGCGTCCGAGAACGACGGCCGATTCCAGTGACACGTAGCGTTTGGTCAACTGCGCCAGTTCTTCGGGCATATAGTCGAGCAGATGAGCGATCTGAGACGGTACGTCGCCGAGCGCCTTTTTCAGCGGCTCGTGATCGGTGTACTCCGCGCAGAGATAGGCAAGAAGCATCATCTGAGCGGTAAACGTCTTCGTCGCGGCGATGCTGGTCTCTTTTCCGGCGGAACAATACAGGTGATAGTCCACCGCGCCGGCCAAAGGAGAATCGGGCGAGTTGGTGACCGCCGCCGTCAGAGCCCCCATCTCTTTTGCCTCGGAGATCACGGCGATGACATCAGCCGCTTCGCCGGACTGGGAAAGACCGATCACCAGAGAATCGCGGTAGTCGATTTTTCCGCCGTACCGGGAAATGACGGACGGCGTAGCGAGGCCGCAGGGCAGTCCCGCCACAAACCCGAACAGATACTGCGCGTAAGTCGCGGCATGGTCGCTTGTCCCGCGCGCGGCAAAATATACGTGGCGGATTCTTCTGTGTTTCATCTCATCCGAGAGGTTGCGGAGCACTTTTTCATTGGCATTTTTCAGCCCGGACAGTACTGTCGGCTGTTCCCGGATTTCTTTTTCCAGGTTGATCATCGGAACATCCCCCATTTTTTCTTGAATTATTTATTATAGTATAAATCCCGTCGCGGGAGTTGTCAATGGAAAAACTGCACAAAAAAGGGGCTTTAGGTCGAAAAAGACGGGATCAAAACCGCAAAAAGGAACGGACGAAGATGTCCGTTCCTTTCCGTTGATCAGTCAGCATCGTAACCGTCGATTTCTATTCCCGCCAAAACACTTGCGGAATCGCGGAACAGACGGTCAACGGCGGATTTCCGCATGACCGTACCGACTTCCGCCGAATGGCTCTCACGGGAGACTTCCGTGATGCCGGTTTCCGTCGAAACCTTGTAGGTGATCGTCGTGATCGTCGGGATCACGACCGTATAGGTCTGATTGATGACGCGTTTTTCATGGCCGTCCGCGTCAACATACGTGTCGTAGACCGCATAGAAATCATACGTGGAGATCGTCTGCTCATAGGTCGCTTCCACCGTATAACTGGCCGCAATATAGCGTTCGATCGTCACGTTCCGATTCTTGTCATATCCCATGCCGACCGGTTTCAGTTCCCCGTCGTCGGAGTCGATCTTCTTCTGGAAGAAGCGGCCGACCGACGCGTCGTAATAGAGCGTCGGATAGGTGGCCGTCGTGTCCGAGTTCTTGGCCTTGGCCACCGCGTCCTGGCAGACCAGATAACAGCCCGGATAGCGGACGTAAATCTGATTGCCCTTACTGTCGCGGAGCCGTTCGCCGCTCGCGTCATACAGACCGTAAGAAGCGGCCAGATCGCGGGGCGTCGTGGAGACCGATACCTGTTTGACCGGGTTCTTCGACAGTTCAAAGCCGGTCAGACTCTTGGTCAGATCGAATTCTCTCGTGATCAGAACCAGATACAGTTGACGGAAGTTTTCAAAGGGGCCGGTTTTTTCGTTTCTGGCATCCGTCTGAACGTCGAACACGAGCGGCTTCCCGTCACTTCCCGTAACGGCTTTCCCGGTCTCACCGGCCTCGGTCACGTCCACGTGGAACGTGTCCTCCGTGCCGGACAGCGTATAGCGGACACCGGTGCCCGCCGTCAGGTCCCGCAATTCAAAATAATCGCAAGTGCCGATATAGTCGTAAAACATTCTGGTACTGGTATAGGAGGCCAGACTCCAATCCACAAAGGCGAACACGGACGCGTCGATCTTCGCGATGACGTCCATCATGGGGGAGTATACGTTATAATACGTTCCTCCGTCCGTCCCCATATAACTCCGGCTGAAATACAGCATATTTTCGATGACGGTGCTCTCTCCCGTCGTTTTATCCGGGACTACGCAGGCGTAATACAGAAGCGCGTAATTTCCGTCCTTGCCGGAAGACAGGCGTTCCATGTCCAGATCAAGTCCGTATTTTTCGTATACGGCGGGATCGCTCGTCTTGGCACCGTAGGACAGAATCTCCACCGCCGTCACGTAGATCAGATTGTCCATGACCGAGGCGTCGAAACGGTCCTCGTTCAGATAATACATATCCGGATATACCATCTCGTAAGCACGGGTGCTGGACTCGTCCGAAGAGGACTTTACCGAGATGATTTTCTCCCTTTCCGCTCCGTCTTTGGTGGCGCGGAAAAGCGTATAGTCGGCCACGGCCGAAATCGTGGTGCCGAGGTAGGTGGTGACGGTCGTATCCACCAAAACCGAAGAATCCGAAACATAGGGATAGACCGAAGAAGACGACAGCGCATAGACAACCGTCTCCCGTCCCTCGACCATCGCGTAATAGGCGTTGCCGGACGGGATCAGATCGCCGATAAAGATACGGTAGGACGTCCCGTCTTTCCGGTTGACGCAGAAAGACGAACGGGTCTCGCTGTCCGCGGAAAGGCCATAGCCGACAAGGTCCTCTTCGGTGGCACTTTCATTGACGCGCGGAATGGAGTTGACGCTGGTCGCATAGACCATGCCGCCGCCCACGACCGCCTGTGCCACCATCTGACTGTTGAGAGCGATATGCGCGTTGTCTTTCAGATAAAATGCAACTTCTCCGTTCTCCGCTTCCCGTGCGATCAGAGAAAAGTCCTCGGTCGGACGGTGAACGTCAATGGAAACCATCTCCTGACGGGGGGTATACGGCACGATCAGAATGCCGCCCGACGCGGAACGTTCCTCGCCGGGAAGCAGGGCGACGGGTTCTTTTCCGACATGAGTCAGCGGACGGATGGCCGCCAGATAAACGATCAGACCCACCAGAACGACACCGACGAAAATCACGATCAGACGCGCCTGCTTCTGCAAGGTGGTCTTTTCCTTTCCGTCCCGTGCGAACAGAGCCCGGATTTTGGCTAACAGATTTCTCATGAATGACGTCTCCTTATCCATACATAGACGCCGATGGCGGCGGTAATCAGCGGCAATACGACCACGCAGACGATCGTCCAGGCGTTGGCCTGTGCGGTCGTGGCGCTCAGAGAGTTGGTATCGAACGATTTATACGTCACGTTGTCAAACGTGGCGGCGTTGCTCCCCATCAGGTCAAGCACGCTGTACAGAACACTCTCGTTGGCACTGCTTCCGTATGACAGGAAACTGGTCGTGCCGAGAGCCAGAACGTAGGATTTATTTCCCTCGTCATTGAGGTCCCAGTCCGCCATTCCGATGGCCGCCAGATTGGCGTTGCCGGAGAGGGATTCGGTGTCGGACAAACGGGTGATGGCCGAATCATAGGATTTCAGAAGCGGATAGACCGCCTGACTGCCGAACCCACCGACGAGCGAAAGAGCGCCTTTTTCCACGTCCATGGCTTTCGGGCTTGAAAAGACGACGCTGGCGCCGCTTCCGGCACCGAGGGCGCGGGTGATCAACTGGGACGGCACGTTATCGGTCGTGCGCGAACTGTCCGCCATCACGGCCGCTCCGCCGGAAGACGAAGCCGAATGCAGAGAGTCGGTGACAGCACCGGTATAGGTGATGCCCCACTCGTAGAGAAGCCCCTCCAAAATCGGGAGACGCATGGTGGAGGCTCCCTCCGTTACGATCATGTTCCCGTAGTTCTTGACAAGAAAATCGTGAATCTTATCTTTTTCGCTGACCAGCGTCGGGTCCTCTTCGGTCGGTGCCAGCAAGTC
>JAGHUY010000203.1 GCA_018064545.1 Candidatus Apopatosoma intestinale
CCTTCGCATAGATATGTCGTATCGAATCTGTGACGGAGGAACCTATGAACAGCAGAATGCTTGACGCAAAGCGTCGGGTGCGCAGAGAACTTTCCTGTATCAATATGGCGCTGGTGATCGCCTTTTGCGCCGGGGCGCTCCTTTTATTCGTCTTTTTCGCCGTGACCGGCGTGAAACGGGAGGTCGTGGAGGAGCTGATCTTTCCGAGGGTGTGTCTGTCCCCGTTCTTTTTCTGGTTTTTCTTCACGCTCTCCGTTCTTTTCTTTGCCGCCGGAGCCGCCGCGGCAGTCTCGACGCCGACCGGGCGCAACGGAAAAGAGAAAGGAACGCTGCTCCTTTTGTTCTTCTGCTCACTGGTGCTCCTCTACGCTTGGCTTCCTATTACTTATACGGCCGCCAAATTCTTTCTGTCCGTTTTGCTGATCCTCGTCCTGCTCATAGCTCTCGCCGCCCAGTTTACGCTTGCCATGCGGATCAACCGGGTGGCGGCCTATCTGTTTTTTGCTTTTGCGATTTGGGCATTTTACCTGTTATATTACAGTTTTTCACTCTTTCTTTTGAACTGATTTTTGTGAACTTCCTATTGACATCACATTGTAATTTTGATAAAATAAGGATGTAAAATTTCTATAAGGAGGAATGCAGTATGAAATCGGTAAAAGTCAGCCTCGCTTCCATCGAAGCTGTGAGAAACTTTGTGGAAGTGGTTCGTAAATTCAACGAAGAAATCGACCTTTCCAGCGGCCGTTACGTGGTAGATGCCAAATCCATTATGGGTATTTTCAGCCTGGATTTGCTTAGCCCCATCACGCTGACCGTTCATTCGGACGATTGCGACAAGGTGATCGACGCGCTGAAAGAATTCATCGTAGAATAAAGCGAATGGAATCCATCAAAAATCCGACCGGTGCGGTCGGATTTTTTGTTTCTCCGCATAAAGATTCCGGCAGTCACATATCCATTACTAAAAAAGATACGGAGAAAGGAATCCGATATGAAACGATTTTTTGCGTGGATGATGGTGCTCATGTTTTTTTTACTGCCGTTTGCCGTCCCTGTTCGGGCGGCGGATTTCGCCGGGACGGTCGACGCCGAAAGTGCCATTCTGATGGAGATCAGGACAGGACGCGTCCTGTATGAGAAAAATGCCGACAAGCCTTTGCCGCCGGCATCGGTCACCAAGATCATGACGGATCTGCTCGTCGCGGAGGCGATCGACGCCGGCACGATCGCGCTGACCGATACGGTGACGGCCAGTACTCACGCGAGCAAAATGGGTGGCTCACAGATTTACTTAAAAGAGGGCGAGCAGATGAGCGTGGACGACCTCCTAAAAAGCGTGGTGGTCGCCAGTGCCAACGATGCCGCCGTGGCGCTCGCCGAATATGTGGCGGGGAGCGAAGAAGCGTTTGTCGCGAAAATGAACGAACGCGCGGCGGAACTGGGCATGGAGCATACGCATTTTGAGAACACGAACGGGCTTGACGACACGACGACCGCGCATCTGACCACCGCCCGGGACATCGCTCTGATGAGTTGCGAACTCTTAAAACACGAATGGATTCAAAACTACACGAAAATCTGGATGGACACGGTGCGCGACGGGGCGTTCGGGCTGACCAACACAAACCGTCTGATCCGCTTTTACAAGGGCGCGACGGGACTGAAAACCGGTTCGACGTCCAAGGCGAAATTCTGCATCAGCGCGTCCGCCGAGCGGGACGGCCTCGGACTTGTCGCCGTCATCATGGCCTCACCCACACGCGACGTCCGCAACGCGGCGGCGGCCTCGCTTCTTGACTACGGATTTGCCAATTTCTCCTATTGGCATAAGGAAAGCGAACCGATCGGAGACGTCCCGGTGACGGGCGGCACGGCCCGGACGGTGTCTGCGGTATCGGCGGATTTTTCGATGGTGACCGACAAGGGGGCCGACAAAAAAGCGACGGCGGAGATCATTCTTCCGGAGACGCTTGCCGCCCCCGTGGAAAAGGGCGCGAAGATCGGGGAGATCGTCTATCGCATCGGCGAGACGGAACTCGGGCGGGCGGACGTCGTGGCCGGAGAGACGGTGGAGAAAATCGGGTTTTTCACCCTGCTTCCCCGGATGTTTTTCCGGATGATCGGAGCCAAAGCACGGTAGAAAAAGCGCCATGGCGGTTGACACCGGTCAAGGAATAAAGTATAATAGAAGAAAAAAGGAAAGGATGGCACTTTCACTATGAAAACAAGACTGATAGCCCTTCTTTTGGCCATATGTATGCTGATGGCGGCGGCCGCTTTGGTTGCTTGCGGAGAAACGCCGGCTGAGACTTCCGGCACTACCGCGTCGTCTCCGTCTGCCACGTCCGAGACGTCGGCAACGGCCGGTTCATCGACAGCGTCCTCGCAATCTTCTTCCCAAGTTACAACGGAATCCACCGTTGCGTCCTCCTCGGAAACCGATCCGACCGGGCCCGTCACTCCGCCGACGGAACTGCTCAACGGGCGCGAAAAGCATCCGGATTATCAGGATGTGAACTTCGGCGATCAGACGTTTACGTTCCTCACGATGAACGGCGACTGGGGTGACGCTTACTGCCAGACTTACGAGATTTACGCGGAACTGACCGGCAACGATTCTCTGCTTCAGGAAGCAGTCGTTGACCGAAACAACGTTTTGGAAAGCCTGTATCATTGCAAGATTGCGGAAGTGCAGGTCCCCTATCCGCATACCACGGTCGGTGACGACATCTCCATCGGAGGCGGCAAGTATGACTTCGTTATGCCGCTTTGGTGGAATCTTTGGTATCACACCACCTTTGTGGATTTTGCCAAACTTGACGTGGACCTGTCGCACAGCTGGTGGGATCAGGGCTATATCGACTGTTTCAGCACGAAAGTGGACGGGGTGACGCACCTCTCCACCATCTCCGGCAAATTCAACCTCGAAAGCTACGATATGATGCTCCTTATGTCTGTCAACATGAGCCTGTATGATCAGCTTCGCGCTACCGGTACGTTGGACGTCGATATTTTTGATGCTGTTCGGAAGGGCACATGGGATATGGACACGTTTCTTCGTGTGATCGAATGCGGTAGCCGGAACATCAACGGCAACGATGTTCTCAGCATCAATGACGGGGATATTATGGGTACGGTAGATACCGGCGACTATCTGTTTTTCCGCGGTGCTTTCTTCGGCATGGGTGCCCGTTCCATCGTGAAAAACGATCTCGGTCAGCCGGTCGCCGTGGATGCGACGAACGCCAGTCTCGACCACTATACCGATATTGTGGGGAAAATGATCGACGTTTCCCAAAACCCCAATTTTGAGGTGGCATCCAACTCGGAAACCTTCCAGGCGATGATCGACAGCAAGGTTTTGATCCGGGCGAACTTCTTTAAGACGCTTCATTCGTCTTCGCTGTCCGATACCCGCATCTGCGTGGTACCGTTCCCGAAATTTGATGCCGCTCAGGATCGCTATTACTGCATTACCAGTGACCGTGCCTACGGGCTTCGCGTATCCCGCGGAACGCTCAAAGATTACGGCGATATTTCCGATTTCCTGGAAGTGTTCGGCTTCCACTCGGAGATGCTTCTGTATCCGGAGTACGTCAAGTACGTCAGCACGCAGATCCTGTACGGCGGCGGAGAACTTTCCGAGGAGATGTTTGACTTCTGCCTGCGCAGTCGCGCGTTTGATCCCGGCATCTTCCACAACACGGGCGCTCACACAACCGCGATTCAGATGGCCATGTCCGGCAAGAACAACATTTCGCGCTCCATCACCGCTACGGCGCCGACCATCAACGAGGCGATGAAAAAATGGCAAGACGATATTATGGCACAGTATAAGTGAGTTAGGTAATAAAATCAAAGCGGGGACTTCGGTCTCCGCTTTTTGTTATTGAAATTCCCGCTTTTTTGTGATAGAATAGAAAAAAACAAAAAGGGGGGCGACGGTGTTGGCAGAAAAACGGCGTGTTCATATCGATACGCTCGGGTGCCGGGTCAATCAGTACGAGTCGGCGGCCGTCGCGGCGGAACTGGAAAAAGCCGGTTTTTCCGTCGTCGATGACGGTGCCCCCTGCGATCTGTATGTCGTCAATACCTGTGCTGTCACGGCGGAGAGCGAACGCAAGTCACGTCAGAGCATCCGCCGCGCCACGTCGGAAAATCCGCGGGCGGGCGTCATCGTGATGGGATGCTATTCGCAACTGAAAGCCGAAGAGGCCGCCTCGCTTCCCGGCGTGATCGGGGTACTCGGCAATCGCAACAAAATGAGAGCGGCAGAGATCGCCGCGGCTTTCTTGGCGGGGAAAACCGCCCCGGTGCGGGAGACGCCGGACGTGGAGTCAGCCCC
>JAGHUY010000328.1 GCA_018064545.1 Candidatus Apopatosoma intestinale
AATGTTATCGTGAAAACATCCGTACTCAAACCGACGGCCGCCCTCTTTCCGGAACGCCAGGTCGATCAGTGCCCGCAGGACTTCCTTTCCGTAGCCGCGCCCCTGCCAGGCACGCGCGACACAGATGCCGGTCTCCTCACATTCACCGGGAGCGGTCTCCCGGATACCCGCAAATCCGATCGGTTCGTCGGTCTCTTTCAGACAGACGAAAAACGCGAGGTTGTCTTTTTGGATCGCAATCGTTCTTTCCATTCGGAGAATTGCCTCTTCCCGCGTTTTCGTGGGTTGCCACAGCATCGTCGCGGCAAGTTTTTCGTCGCGCCATACATTCTGCCAAATTCGTTCCAGATCCGCTTCCATCGCTTTCCGCAAAACGAGATGCGGCGTTGTGATCTGATCGATATGTCGTAAAACAAACATCGTTTTTCCTCCCGTTTTCCTCTGCCCGGCAAATCGGGTTTTGCCGCTTCGGTCTTCATCAGTATTTGCAAATAACATATTTTTGATTTAAATAAAGGCAAAGCTTATTTCTTATTTCTTCAAATGTACCGCCTGTCAGCGTTGATTTGTTAACTAAAAACACTTGATTGTTTGTTTGAAACAAGAATAAAAAACTCGACGTTTCGTAAGCTTTAACAAAAAGAGAGTACGCGATTTCGGCTTTGCCGTCGTACTCGGTGCTCTGTGTGGTAACGAGAAGACTTTCTTCCGTGAAAGTATATTCATTGCATACATTTCTGAGATTTGCCAATGAACGGTATCTGATTATGGGACATTGGAGATATATAAATAAATTTAACAAAACACAAACCACGGCCACAATAGCAAGCAAAACCAACATTGTATCTAAGCCGAACAGTATCATTTCAAGAAGGAGAATAGCAAATAAAATAGCGAAAATAATATTTGTCCAAGTAAATCTTTTTTTCGGATCGTTTTTTCTATACATTGTCAAGTACGTCAATGCTTTGATTGCTTCAAAATCATACTTGCAATTTGCACGTATTTGCATACTGTTACCTCCATAAATTCCGATTTGTTGGGATCATTATAGCATATTTTTGATAAATATTCAAGTGATGTTTGCCCTGACGGGCAAGTGATGTAGTGCTTTGCACAGTGATGTTTTGCGGCGATGCCGCAAAGTGAAGTGATGTGTTCCGCAAGCGGAACACATCGATGAAAAAAGCACTGCTTTCGCAGTGCTTTTTTCTGGCTGGGGTGGCCGGATTCGGACCGACGAATACAGGAGTCAAAGTCCTGTGCCTTACCGCTTGGCGACACCCCAATATGGTTTTCCGGTACGGGATAGTATACCATATCCTTTTCTTTTTTGTCAAGTATCCGAAAGGAAAAAGCCGACGCTTTCCGTCGGCTTTTTCCGATAGTCCGGTTTAAATCGTCCCGGTAACCGTCACGGTGACCGTTCCCGGATTGACGGTATAAACGCCCGTTGCAGGGTCACGCGTATACGTGGCCGCCGGAATAGTAGACTCCTGCGAAGAGCAGGCCGCCGGCAAGGTCAGTGTGCCGCCCGTATACGAATACAACGCAGGCGGGACAGTCACCCCGTCTACTGAGACCGTGATACCCGTGGGAGCGGGGGTGAACGTATCGGTCAGCGTCACGTCAGTCGCGTCTTCGTTTCCGTAATTGGAGATGGTTAAAATATAGGTCAGACGTCCGCCGTCGGATACGGGGTTTGGCGTCATCGTCTTGACGATACGAACGTCCGCGTAACTCTCCGTCTGGATCGCCCCCTGTGCCATTTGAGACAAGCGGAGCGCGGGAGATTCAAACATCGCCGTATTGTCGATTTCGTTTGCCTGAGCAAGAGGGGCGTACTCATTGATCCGGGCCTTATAAACGATCATGACGTTGGCACCGACCGGAACGGTGGGGAGCGTGAACGTGATGCTGTCTGTTCTGACCGTCGGCGTCAGTTCATTTACAAAAGTACCATTGATATACAGGTACGCCGGGCCGATATAAGAAAGCGGCGTTACGGTTACCCCGCCACTGGTAAACGTGCCGAGATCGTCGGTTACGGTAAGGTCGGTGATCGGAGCCGCCGTTCCGTTCCGTGCCGTCAGAATATAGGTGACCTCGTCTCCGGCACGGTATGTGGTGCCGAGAGCCCTTTTGGTCACGGTAACAGGATCGACCAGAACCGTTTCCGCTACGTTGGACAGCGCGCGGGCAGTGCGCTCCCCATACGCATAGGAGACCGAAGCCTGATTGGTAATGATGGCCATAAAAAATCATCCTCCGATGTTTTGTTTTCAGAGAAGTCATCCGACCCCTCATTTCAGTATATGGGGCTTTCTCTTCTTTGACAAAAAAAGCCTTCTTTCGCAGATGGAAATATTTGACGGAAATGGCGTACCCTCCGCAAAAAATGAAAACCTTTCATGCACTCTTCCTGCCCTTTCCGGTTTTGGCTTCGTTTTCCATTGCTTTTCCGGAAAACGGCACGGTATAATCGAAGGTAGGAAATCCTTTCCCATCCGGGAAATGGAGTGAAGCTCTGAAAAAGGAAAAAACACCATGAAAACACCAAAAACGAAAAAACACCGTCCCACTCTGCTTCCGTACGCGGCCGCCGGACTGGCCGCGCTTGCCCTTTCACTCGGGTCCTGCTCATCGAGTCCGGCCGTCCTCCCGCCGGAACCCGGTTCCGCTTCTTCCCCGGAAGCCACGGTCGCATCGGTCAGTACAGCCGCATCGACCGGCACAGTCGCATCGCTCGGTACGGCCGCATCGACCGGCACAGTCGCATCCGAAACGGTTCGGACAACCGGGACCGTATCCGAAAGTACGTCGGACACCAAACCCGTTCCACCGCCGGAAACGTCCGGTTCTTCTATCGGGCAGACAGAGCCGGAAACCACGGCCGCATCAGAGAAGAAAACGGAAATGATCCGCTCCTATACCGAAGAAGAGGCTATTCCTTTTGAAACCGTTCGTCAGTATTCCGACGCATATTACGAGGGAGAGAGCGTTCTGATGCGCGAAGGCGTCGAAGGCGTTCTCTCAGTCACCACTACCGTTTCTTACTACGGAAATGAAATGGTCGGAAAATGGGTCAAGACCGCCGTGGAAACAGAACCGGTGAGTGCCATCGTTCTGATCGGGACGAAAGACCCGGAAAGCAAAGAGCAGATCGAAATCGTCACACTCATCCCGTATCAGACCGTTATTCGGGACGATCCCCATGCGGCCGAAGGCACTTCCCGCGTCCAAACGCCCGGAAAAAACGGAGCGAGAACCGACGTTTACGAGGTCATCTATTATAAAGGAAGAGAAATCAGCCGGACGCACGTAGAAAGCCGGGTCACGGAACCGACGTCCGAAGTCATTCTGCGGGGAATCCGTCACACCGAGACCGTAGCCGTCGATTCGGTTCTCCCTTATGAGACGGTGACCGTCGAGGATGCCACCGTGGAAGAGGGCACGTCTTTCGTCCGCACCGAGGGGAAGAACGGGAAGAAGACCGATTTCTATGAGGTCGTGACCTGCTACGGAGAAGAAATCAGCCGGACACTTGTCCGGACGGAAGTCGAAGAACCGACAGCCAAGGTGATCGTGCGGGGAACGTTGCCGCCGACCGTGACGGAAACAAAGAGTTTTATCACCGAAATCCGCTACGAGACCGTTTCCGAAGAAGACGGAACTCTGGCCAAAGGGACTTCCTATGTCCGCACGGAGGGTCAAAACGGAAAGCAGATCGACACCTATGAGATCGTCACGCGCGCCGGAGTGGAAATCAGTCGCACACTTCTCTCCTCCGAAACGGTCGCTCCCGTGTGTCGCGTGGTCGTCGTCGGTACATACGAAGCACCGAAAGCGGAAACGTTCCGCATGCCCTATCTTGTACTCGGGGAATCGAGCGGGAAATATACCGGGAAAAACTATGGCATCACCCAGTATTTCGGAAATAACGGCCACGGCGGTATGGACATCGGGGTCTGGTACGGAGACGCCGTCGTCGCCGCGATGAGCGGAACCGTCGTCATGGCCTATAACAACGGGGCTTTCGATCCGGCCACAGACAAATCCATGTTGTGGACGTACGGGACTTTCGTCGTGATCGAGCATGAAAACGGACTCCGCACCTACTACGCCCACATGAGCAAAAAGTTTGTATCGGTCGGAGAGCGCGTCACGAAGGGGCAAGTGATCGGCGAATCCGGTAACACCGGACGCGTCAGTCCCGCACCGACTGCCGCCAAACCCTACGCCGGAACCCATCTCCACTTTGAAGTCCGTGAATACGATTCTGCCACCAGAAAATATGTGAAAAAAGACCCATTGAACTATTTGCCGTAAACAAAAAACGGGCTGTAAAAAATCCGGAGATTTTTTACAGCCCGTTCATCATGTAAAATAGGGGCTTGGAAAAAATGTTCAGAATTGTCGTTCTTCCCGCGAAGGCAGTACGTGGGTACGGCATAGGGGTTCCCCGAATCGCGCTCGCACGGTTTGGGGGTTCGCGTCAAGCGGGAAAACGGCAAGAGGGGTTCCCCGGAAAGTGCAACGCACTTTTTGGGGGTCCCCGGCAAGAGAAAAAGCAAATCAAATAAAACGAAATCCACAGGATTTCCTACCTTGAAAAGAAACCTTGGGCATTCGCCCAAGGTTAACTTCTTTTCGCTTTTTCGGTCTGGACTTTTTTTGCTGCCCCTTTTTGCTATTCTGTTTTAATAAAGGGTCACGGTAGTAAAGCTGACAGCGGAAGCATCACTGCTGTTGACGTAGGAGATGCAGGTCTTACCGGGCGTCAGTTTCAGTTCGTTGCCGGAAGCATCTCTCAGAACCAGCGGAGCGGTCTCGGAGATCTTGCTCCACGTAATCCGAGCAGCCTTGCCGCCGGTGAAGTAATAGCCTTCCCCGTATCCGATGACTCTGACGTCAACCAGATCGGGATCCTCGGTCGTACCGTGATAATAGTTGCAGGGAACGGAAAGTGTGATCAGGTTGGTAAACGAAAGCCGTTCGCCGGTCTCAGCATCCACATGAGCCGTTCCGTTCTGATAGCGGGTATACTTGCCGTCAACGGAAGAATACAGGTATTCCACCGTCTTGGGCGCATATCCGGGGACGGAGAATTGTACGAACACGTCGTTTGCGGTAGCCGCATCGGTCATCGGTGCCTTGGAGCCGTAAGGAACGAATTTCAGACTACCCGACGGATTGCCGCCGAGAGAGAAGCCGGGAACGTTGGTCAGATAACCGCCGGAAAGCGTAGCTCTCAGAGCCGACGCAGTGATGACGGTATCATATTTCAAATCCGAACGTCCGGTATAGCCGGAGCGGATGGAAGCCTGAACCTTGGCCAGATTGGCGGGGCCGTACAGTTTGGAATAGTCGGCGTCGCTGTAAAAGCGGATCGTTCCGTATGTAATACCGTTGTCGAGCTGATAGAAGCGGGTCTCCTGAGCCGTATTGAGGAAGCCGTAATAAACCAAGCCGTTCTTGGCGATATAATTACCGTACAGTTTCTCAGCCAGCGTCACGAAAAGCGAACCGTCGGGCGTTCTGGTAACCGATCCGCCGTGGGAGACCAGGATGGCATTGTGGTTGAAAGAACTGTAAATGTGATAATCGCGACCCGAACGAACGTTGCAGATCGGAGCGATATTGGTATAATCGGCAATGACGGCAAGGAAACGGGTAATGCCGGGGGCGACCATGCCCTCATAGAGGATGTCGGCCTGTCCGAGACCGCTCTGGTGAGTGAGCGCGGCGTCGTAGTTATCCACGACGATGGCGACCGGACGGGTATAAGAGAGATTGACAGCCGTCGGAACACCGGTCAAAGGATTAACGTAGTTACCGGACGGGATGATGGGGTCCGTATGAGACGTAGCGGACGTTTCGGTCGAACTCTGCGACGTTTCGGACTGCACGGGATCGGATGCCGTGGGCAACGTGAAAATATTGCCGGAGGTCTCGGCGGGATCGTCGCCGCAACCGACGACCGTAAAGCACACGATCGCGAGCGTCAGAATAAGAGCAAAGATGACGAGGATTTGTTTGGTATCTTTTTTCATTTTTGTACTCCTTCGTTTTTCCTTTGAACGGCTTCCCCCATACTCGGGGAATCATATACATAAGTATGATAACACAGATATAAAAAAATGTCAAACCCTTTCGGCGAAAAAAAACGATTATTTCTCGACAGAGTTTTTCCTTTTTTCCCGAAGACAGGCAAAAAAAGCGGAAAGTTTTTCCGCACATCGTTCTTCGCACACACCGGATACGATCTCCGGCCGATGATTGAAGCCCCCTTCGCACAGATCGACCTTTGTTCCGAACGCCCCGGCCTTTTCATCCCGGCAGCCGAAAATCACCCTCCGGATGCGGGCATTGATGATCGCCCCGGCACACATGGGGCACGGCTCCATCGTCACGTAGAGATCGCACTTGTGAAGCCGCCAACCGCCCAGCGTCCGGCAGGCCTCGTCGATCGCTTTGATTTCCGCGTGATACAGGGCATTTTTATCCGTCTCACGGCTGTTGAAACCGCGTCCGACGATCTTGCCGTCGCAAACAACGACCGCCCCAACCGGAACTTCCTCCAAAGCGGCCGCCCGATCAGCCAGTAAAAGCGCCTCTTCCATAAACCGTTCTTCGTCCATACGCCCTCCGTCAGAATGCAAAAATCAGTTGAAAAGCCATCGCCGCCGCCATATAGAGGACGAGCGCCGGCGTCAGAAAATCCGATGCGGCGATCTCGTTTTCCCGAGGATAGGCGGGAGTCTTCAAAACCCGGTAAACCCGCGGCATCACCGGGATAAAACCGAGGAAAAGAACGAGCGGGGTCGCCCAAAAGAAAACGGCCATGACCTCCGGTTTCAGTACCGTGTCAAGAACGGAAAGGAGGAATGACAGAAGATTTGAGCAAAAATGCGCGGCGATCACCGTCGGAAGGGAGCCCGTCCGGACGTAGACGGCGGAGAGGATCAATCCGCAGACGAATGCATAGGGGAACGTCCATGCCGAAAAATGCATCAGGCCGAACAAGAGTGAGGAAATCAGAATGGCCGCCGAAGGATTGAATGCCGCGATCCGCCCCGCGATCAGCCGGCGGACAAGCAGTTCTTCGAGCACGGCGGGAAAAGCGGTGAACAGAATGGCTCCGAGCACAGTATCGAGCGGGGACTCCATCACAAAACCATTTTCCTGCTGAAAGAAAAACCCATACAGCCAACCGAAAAGCCAGATAAGGAAAAAGCAGGCGTATCCAATGGCCGCCAGTTCTCTTTTCGTCGGTGCCGCAGGCGGTGACACAGCATCATACCGGGCACGGGCGAACAGACGGGCGAGAAGCAGAATGGGGAGACCGAGACGGACAGCCGTAAGTGGCAGAGACAGCGCCAGCGCCGCCGTGCCGGAGACCCGAGCGAGGACGAGAGAAGAGAGAATGTATAGCGTCATATGAAGCACCATCGCCAGTGCGATTCCTACCGACATCTGCTTTCCTGCGCGTTTCATCGGAAGTCCCCTTTCTTTTTTCTATATCATAGCACAATCCCGTCCGTTTGGCAAGAAGCCGGGCAGAAGTTTTTTCCTTTCCCGTATTGAAAAAGGAAACGGGGACGTGTATAATGAAAACAGATCAACGCACGGAGGACATAGTATGGGTATGTACAAACAGTATGGTCATTTTGAAAACAACGGCGGCACGTTCGTCATCACCGAACCGGAAACGCCCCGCCATTGGTATAACTATTTTTTCAACGATGAGACCGTCACGTTCACCTCACAGGTCGGTTTCGGAGAAGGTTTCATTCAGGACGCGATGGGGCGGCGGATCAATCTGCTTTCAAACCGCAACCTGTTTTTATCGGAAGAGGGCGGCCATTGGAGCCTGTTCGGACTCCCCATGGGCTACGGCTATGAGAACTATTCCTGCGCCCATAAGAACGGCAGTTCCGTCATCTCCCTTTCCTACCGCGGCATTTCGAGTGCCGTCCGGATCTTCGTTCCGAACGAGGGCCGGCACGAGTATTGGAGCATCACGCTGAAAAACGAGGGGACGGACAGCCGAACGCTGAAACTCATCTCCTACGTCAGAACGGAGATGGACGATCCCTATAAGCCGCAGGGCTATAACCTCGCATCCGGCGGGTTTGACACAGAGCGTCAAGCGGTTTACGGGCGGTATTTCCACGCGTTCGGTTCCGACAAAAACCGGCTCACGTTCGGCTATATGACGTCCTCCGAGGCGGTGACCGGCTTCGACTCCCGCCGCAACGCGTTCATCGGTCCTTACGGCGACGAGCAACACCCCGTCGCCCTGGAAAAAGGGACGGGCTGTACAGGAAGCGACTGTAATTCCGAAAAACTCTGTCTGGCACTGGAAAATACCGTCACGCTGAAAGCGGGTGAGGAAAAGACCGTCCATATTCTCGTAGGTCTTGCTTTCGACCCGTCTGAGATGCTCACGCCGACGGCGGAAAAAGTAGGAGCGGACTTTGCCGCCATGGAAGAAAAGTACGCTCGCGTTCTCTCCGGCGTCCGGATCGAAACGCCGATCGAGCACCTCAATCAGCTTTACAACGGTTGGCTTCGCTACGCCGCCGATCTGGGAAGCCGCTGGGCCCGCGTCCGTCACAACGGGTATCGGGACATGACGAGCGACACCGAATGTCTCGCCGCCGTCAACCCGGAACTGGCGTGGGAACGGATGAAACGCGTTCTGACCTACCAATATGAAAACGGTTATGCCCCCCGCACGATCATCGACGGTGCCTGCCGCGACCGGAATTTCTCCGACAACACCGTGTGGATGACGTTTGCCGTCCATACGATCATCCGAGAACTGGGCAACCCCGCTCTGCTGAACGAAGAAGTCAAATTCAACAACGGCACCTCTGCGTCTGTCTATGAGCACCTGCGCCGCAGTGTCGATTTCCTTTGGAATTTCCAAGGCCTTTACGGGCTTGTCCGCATCTGGGGCGGTGACTGGAACGACTGCGTCAACTATGCGGGACTTCGCGGCAAGGGCGTCTCCGTCTGGCTCTCCATCGCGTGGGTCCGCGCCGCCAAGTTATTTGCCGAGATCGCCGATTGGCTTGGAAAGACCGAGGATGCCGCGCTGTTCCGTGAGCGCGCCGCCACGATGGCCGAACGCATCGAGACCTACGGTTGGAGTGAAAAAGATGGCTACTATATCTACGCCCGCACCGATGACGACATCGTCATGGGCTCCTCCGATTGCGACGAGGGCAAAATCTTCCTGATTCCTCAGCTTTGGTCTGTTTTTGCCGGCCTCGACCACGCGAAAGAAGCGATGGAAAAGGCAGAAGAACTGCTGGAGATTCCGCTCGGCATCCGTCTCGCCTACCCGGCCTATTCCTACCGTCACGATTACATCGGTTCGATGTCCGAGAAGATGCCCGGCGTTCAGGATAACGGCGGCATCTATCTGCATCCGTCCGCCTGGAAACTGGCGGTGGACAGCATTTTGCGCCGTCCCGACCTCGTCGAAGCCGGCATCAAAAAGATTCTGCCGTCCGACACCGAATACGCGGAAAAATGCGGCGAACCGTATATGCTGTATAACTCTTATTTCGCGCCTGAAACGGGTTATCGCGAGGGAACGCCCGGGCAGAGTTGGCGCACCGCCGCCACCTCGTGGATGCTCAAAAGCGTGACCGAATACGTCTTCGGCCTGCACGCCGAACTTTCCGGACTGCGGCTGGATCCCTGCCTGCCTCTCTCGTGGAAGCAGAGCAAGATCACGAAGGTGTTCCGCTCTTGTACGTATGAGATCACGTATCTTTACGACGGCACGGGAAGCGATATTCTGTCGATCGAAGAAAACGGGAAGCCCGTCTCCTATCCGGGTAACGTGATCCCGCCCGTGGAGGGACAAACGCTGACGCTCACCGTCCGACTCGGTAAACAAGAATAAAAAGAGAGGGACATCATGGCTAAATTATATTTCAAATACGGGGCCATGGGCTCATCCAAGTCCGCAAACGCCC
>JAGHUY010000066.1 GCA_018064545.1 Candidatus Apopatosoma intestinale
CCGTAACCGTTCTTCCACGGCGCGTTCCGCATCGGGCATCGCGGCCCGACGGCAAAACCGGCGCGTATACGGATATGCCACCGTAGCCAAGGCCCTTCGTGCGCCCCTTTCGTCATCTCTGTCGTCTTTTACGTGATAGGAAACCAGAACGGCGCCGATCTTTGCCGCATGGCGCAGAAACGCCGTATCCCCCATCATCGGACGCCGGCGAAACGGATGACGGGCACAGCAGCGGCGTGTCACAGAATAAGACTCCCCGGTAGCGGAGAGCCGCAGAAGAGCCAAAAAAACGATGTCATAAGAAAGAGTGGCGCACGAAAGTGCGCCTGTCTCTCTCTTCATAGCACGGCATAAACCGCAATAAACGCTTTTATAAAACTCGTATTCCCCCACCCGGA
This sequence comes from Candidatus Apopatosoma intestinale, assembly GCA_018064545.1. Lineage (GTDB taxonomy): Bacteria > Bacillota > Clostridia > Oscillospirales > CAG-272 > Apopatosoma > Apopatosoma intestinale. The sequence continues at coordinate 399 of JAGHUY010000066.1, forward strand.
GTTCCGGGATATAGGGCTTTACAAACCCGAACACAAATTATTGAAGTCCCATGGAAGAATAGTAGGCCACGTCGACAAAGTCGGTCAGATACGCTTTCGACGCTTTGTAGCGGGAGACGACTTTCTCATCCACTACGATCATTTCGGCATACGGTTTGGAAATCTCGGTAAAGCGATCCGAATGGATGCTGTCGGTGATCTCCGTCAGAATGTCCTTGTTATCCTCTTCGTTGTAAGCCTTTTCACGAAGTTCGACTCTCTTGGCAAAGTAGACCATGGAGTCGTTGGACACGGAGATACCCTCTTCCGTGTATTCGCCGACTTCCAGTTCATGAATCTTGTTTGCAACCGTTTCGTCAAACAAAACGGTCGTGTTCTTGACGATGAATCCGTTCGGATATTTTTCGGAGATGAAACCGTCGGAATACCGCTCGGCCAGTTCTTCAAAAGAAGTACCGGCAGCCAATGCCTGCTTGAGGGTTTCGGGCAACATCTGCTTTTCTTCCTTCTCTTCGGTGGACAGTTCTTTGGTCTCGTATTTTTCCAGTTCAGTGATCACCTTGTTGCCGTTGTCATCCTCTTCGGTCTTGGTAGCATGGACGCGTTTGCCGTCCTCGCCCCGCACAACGGCGTTGTTCATATCCAGAACGATAAATTCATAGGAAACGTAATTCTCGGTAAAGTAAGCATCGATTTCCTCATCGGAAGCTTTTTCGGTTCCGTTTTCCCCGAACAGACTGTTGCGGATAGCCTCATCGCGGAGAGTAGCAATATAGTAGTTGTATTCCTGCTCGGAAGTATAGCCGAAGTACTTCTTATAATAGCCCTCTTTGCCGTAGCCGTAATAGTCGACCATGCTTTTGAGCTGAGCGCGGTATTCGACCAACTTGGTTCCGTCGATCTCGGGGCTGCCGTATTTTTCGTAAAGATACTTTTCCACCAGAATGTTCTTAGCCGCGGCCAAAATCAAGGTGGTGAGACTCTCGTCATAGGTAATGGTACTGCCGTCCTCGGCGGAATACTGAGTTCTCCAAAGAACGTCCGTATCGTTGGCGGTGCTCCATCCGTAGTTATAGAACGTCTGCCACTTCATATACGGGAACAGAAAATCCAGTTCCTTGGTCGAAACGGTGTAAGTCTTGCCATCCACGGTGAGCGACATGGCCGTTTTCTCGCCGCACGCGGTCAGGGAGAACAGAGCCAGCACGATCATAGCCGTAGCCAGCACAATGGAAATCAGTCTTTTTGCTTTCATTTTGGGTAACTCCTTCTCGGGGCCGTTAGAAATGTCGAAAAACCCGTTTTTTTACTATACGGAATATATTATACGGATAAAATTGAAATTGTCTACTCTTTTTCGGATTTTAATTGTAAATACTTTTTTAACAATTCTCGGATCCATTCAAAAACCGGCTCTCCGCGTTTGCACTTACAGGTCACGTAAGAGCGGTCGGACGGCGTGATGACGATCCGGGCCGGAAAGGCCGCGGCCATTTGGGACCACACGGCAAAGTCCAGTTTTGCCGGATAGATCAGCACCGCGTTCTCCCGCCGATCGATCTGCGTAAAGCCGCACTGACCGCCCTGTGAGCGGGCAAGAGAGGCGCAAAGAAGTGTTTCCACCGCCGTCGGCATATCGCCGTAACGGTCAAGAAGTTCGTCCGCAATGTCGTCGAGGTCTTCTTCGGTCTCGATCGCGGCGATCTTTTTATACATATCAATCCGTTGCGACGGGCTGGCGATATAACTTTCGGGAATATAGGAATCCCGGCCGACCGAGATCGTGCATTCCATCTTTTTCGGCTGAATCTCGCCTTTTTCCTCCAACACGGCTTCGTTCAGAATTTTCAGATACATATCGTAACCGACGCTCTGCATATGTCCGTGCTGACGGGCACCCAACACGTCGCCCGCTCCCCGGATTTCCAAATCCCGGAGCGCAATTTTGAAGCCCGAACCGAACTCCGTATAATCGCGGATGGCCGCCAGTCGTTTGGCGGAAATCTCGGATAAGGCTTTCCCCTGCCGATAGGTGAAATACGCATAGGCACGGCGGGCACTCCGTCCGACCCGTCCGCGGATCTGATGGAGTTGTGCCAGTCCCATCGTATCGGCATTTTCTATGATTAACGTATTCGCATTCGGCACGTCCACGCCCGTTTCGATGATCGTCGTACAGACAAGAATGTCGATTTCCCCCGCCACGAGAGATTGCCAGATGTCTGCCAGTTCTTCTTTTTCCATCTGACCGTGTGCGATCTCGATTCTGGCGTCCGGGAAAGCCTTTCCGAGTTTGGCGGCCGCCGACGTGATCGTTTCGACCCGGTTATAGAGATAGAAAACCTGCCCGCCGCGGTGCAGTTCTCGCCGGATGGCCTCGTGGATCAGCACGTCGTCGTATTCCAGCACATAGGTCTGAACCGGAACGCGGTCTCCCGGAGCTTCGTCCAGTACCGACATATCGCGGATGGTATTCATGGCCATATTGAGCGTTCGCGGGATCGGCGTGGCCGTCAGCGTCAGCACGTCCACGTTTTTGGCCATCTGTTTCAGTTTTTCTTTATGAGCGACACCAAACCGCTGTTCCTCGTCGATGATGACAAGGCCGAGATCGTGAAACTGAATATCCGCTGAGAGCAGTCGGTGCGTCCCCACGATGATGTCCACTTCGCCCCGGCGTAAGGCTCGAACGGTGGCTTCCTGTTCTCCGGCCGTCCGGAAACGGGACAGAAGAGCCGCTTTGACAGGGAAATCGCGCATCCGGGAACAGATGGTCTGATAATGTTGCATGGCAAGGATCGTCGTAGGAACAAGAATGGCCACCTGTTTGCCCGCCACGACCGCTTTGAAAGCCGCCCGGAGTGCCACTTCGGTCTTGCCGAATCCGACGTCTCCGCAAAGCAGACGATCCATCGGAACGGGACGTTCCATGTCGCGTTTGATCTCTTCGGCGGCGGCCAGTTGCCCCTCCGTCTCCTCGTAATCGAACGACGTTTCAAAATCCCGTTGCATCGCGTCGTCCTGCGGGAAAGCATACCCCGGCCGACGAAGCCGCTCCGCGTAGAGGGCGATCAGTTCTTTGGCCATCTCCTTGACTTCGCCCTTGACTCTCGCTTTGGCGTGCGTCCACTCCATGCCGCCGAGTTTGGACAGTTTCAGAGAATCGTCGTCCGCGCCGGCCCCGATGTATTTGGAAACCGTCTCGATCTGTTCGCAACGGACGTACAGAACGTCGGCACCCGCATACTGGATTTTGATATGGTCATGGCACACGCCCTGATAATCGCGGATGGTTTCGAGACCCATATATTTTCCGATGCCGTGTGTCTCGAGAACCACATAGTCGCCCACGGTCAGATCGGCATAGGACAGGATTTTTTCCTGCGAGGTTTTCTTGTTTTTCGAGCCTCGTCTTGCTCGCGTCCGGATCGGACCGGCCTGCTCTCCGCCCAAGGACAAAAGCAGAAAATGGTCGGTCATCAGTTCAAATCCGGTGCCGCCGAACACCGTGACGGTCGGATACCCCGGCACCGGTTGAATTTTCGCCGGATCGGTCACGGTCTGACAGCGGATGTCGCGGTCGCGGAGCAGTTCCTCCGTAGCGGAGGCTTCCGTTTCGCTCCCCGCCGCGATGACGATCTCGTAACGGGAGCGAAGATAGCCTTGCAGTTCATCGGCAAGGAGTTCGGCACTTGCGTCCTTGACGGCTGTCGTGCGAGTTTTGTACGTGTAGAGTTCCGAAAGCCGCCCCGGATACTGCGTCAAAAACGGATTGATGACCATGGCCCCGGTCTTTTCCGCAAAACGAAACAGATCGTTTTCTCCGTCCGTCATGCGGAAAGAACGACCCGATGCCAGCCCGTCGGTGATCAGATCGCGGACGGTCTCCTCCCGCATCCGTAAAGCGCCCTTCAGCCGTTCCGTCATCCCGGCGGAATCGAGGAGAAAGACGGCTCCGTCCTCCGGAAAATAATCGAGAAGCGAGGCCGGTTCCGGATAAACACAAGTCATATACTTCTCCGCAAAAGGCAATTCCATCCCCGAAACGATCATGTCTCTTTCGTGAGAAAGCGACGTGCGGACTTCGGCACTTTTGGCCTTTTTGATCAGTCCCTCCACTTCGGCGAGAATGGCCGAACGCGCCTGCTCTGACGGGAGTATTTCGCGTGCCGGAATTATATTATACGATTGTATATTTTCGGTTTTACGCTGTGTCAATATGTCAAAAAAGCCGATCTGATCGATCTCATCGCCGAACAGTTCCATACGGATCGGAGCATCGCCCTGCGGGGAGAAAATGTCGGCAATTCCTCCGCGGATGCTGAACTTTCCTTTTCCGTCCACAAGATCGGTCGGCGTATAGCCGAACGCGACCAGTTTTTCGGCCAGTTCCCTCATATCCGCCGTGCCGCCGACAGAGAGTTCCAAGGTTCCCTGCGTCAGAAGCGAAGCCGGAACGGTCTCCTGCAAAACCGCGTCCGGAGTGGACACAAGGATCGGACAATGCCCGCCTTTCAATTCCGAAAGAGCGTAGAGCCGCTCGTATTCCGCGTCATGAGAAGAAATAATATTGTAGTAAACCGGGTCGCGGACCGGATAGAACAGCGCCGTCACGTCATAGTGGGAAAGTGCCGTGATCACCCGCCGCGCCGTTTTTTCATCCGGTACGAGAATCAAAGCGGGGACGTGGCGATTCCGGGAAACGAAAGTAGCGAGGAAAGCCTCCTCGGCCCCCTCGCAAAGTCCCGTTATCATGACCGGCAGACGTTTGGGTAATGCCCTTGCGTTCTGCCAGTTTTTTTCGATCTGCCCGTATTCCCTTTCCGCGGCAAACCGTTCGAGAATTCCGTTCATAGCTTTCTCCTATCCGTTGTATCTGCTCATGGCTTCTTCCGTTTTTCCATCAAGAAGAAGCGTCACGGCACCGCAGACGTCGTCCAGTCGCTCATCAAT
>JAGHUY010000315.1 GCA_018064545.1 Candidatus Apopatosoma intestinale
ACGGAGCGTAGCCGGATGTGCGGTGCGGATTTGGCGGCGGGAGCACCTCATCCGTCACGGCAAGCCGTGCCACCTGTCTCGCTGCGGCTCGGTCACGCCTCGGCTCTGACGACCATTCAGGTCGTCATTCACTCCCTCGGCGCCGCTTCGCTACCCAAAGGGGAAGGCTATTACCTCTTACCTCTTACCTCTTACCTCTTACCTCGCCGCCCTGCGGCGTTGCCCCAGCTGCGACGCAACAACGGCGAAACGGGAAAAACTTGCGAAAACTTTTTGGGAAATGCCGATTTTGTCCGAAATTTTTTCGAGAGTTGACGAAACTATGCAAAAAACGACGAAACGACGGCGCGATTTTTGTGCATTGTTCCTATTGACGGAACGCGTGGGAGATGATACAATAGGCCATACTTATAAAAAACAAACTCCCGCAAGGCTTTTCCGGAGCCGGGCGGCGACCCGGATCGGCGATGAGCCGGACGGGAAGACAAGAAAATCAACAAGGAGAACGCGATGAAAACGACGGCGATGGCATCTGCTTTTACGTCTCCCCGCACAAACCGTGCGGCGTTTTCCGTGCGCTCTGTTTCGGGCACTGCTTTGGCAGTGTCTCTTTTTGTATTGTCCCTCTCTTTGATTTCGCGAATTAGCGTCCTTGTCCTGCGACTTTGCGCGGTCATCTAAGAGAGGATTTTTTGTTTGTTTCATTTGTCAGAATGGCGAACCGAAAATTCTCGGTTCGCTTTTTTAATGGCACCTCTTCAAATTCTCCTGCGCCCGTTTTACCGGATCTTTTTCCGTCATCCACCCTCAAAATGCTCGGAAATACGCAAAGTATTCCCTGCGCTTTCGGCTTCCTCTGACGAAAAAATCTCTGCGTAAACCGAACACATCGATTTTTCAGAGTTGCCTAAATTTTTTATAATAAAGGAGAAAAAAGATGAAAAGACTGCTTTCTGTTTTACTGGTTCTCGCAATGGTTCTGATTCCTGTTTTTGCGCTGACCTCCTGCGGCGAAGACGACGCGATCAAGGTCGGTTACATCGGCCCGCTGACCGGCAGCACCGCCGAATACGGTGAAGCTGTGCGTAACGGCATTCAGCTGTATTTAGACAAGCTCAATGCGGCGGGCGGCATCGCCGGCGGCAAGCAGATCAAACTGATCGCCTACGACTCGAAGGGCGACGTGACCGACGCCGTCAACCTCTACAACCGCCTTGTCGAGCGCGACGGCATCGTCGCTCTGCTCGGCGCGGTTCTGACGGCCGAGACGCTGGTCGTCCGCTCCGAGACCGCCAAAATCAATCTGCCGCAGATCACCGGCTCCGCGACCGACGCGAAGGTGACCGTCGATCCCGACACCGGCAAGATTTATGCCAACGTTTTCCGCACCTGCTTCATCGACCCGTTCCAGGGGGAAAAGATGGCCGACTACGTGGCCGACAAACTCGGCGCGAAGAAAGCCGCCGTCATCTATCAGAGCGGCAGTGCGTACAGCGAGGGTCTGAAAGACGCCTTTGTCGCCGAATGCGAAAAACTCGGTGTGAGTGTGGTCGACGTCGAGGCCTATTCCTCCGGCGATGTGGATTTCAACGCGCAACTGACCAACATCAAGAACGCGGGTGCCGACGTGGTGTTCTCCTCCAACTACTACGAGGATGACGCGATGATCGTCTCCCAAGCACGCAAACTCGGCATCACCGCTCCGTTCTGCGGCGGTGACGGCTGGTCGAGCATCTCCGCTTACGCGGATGCCGCCGACCTCGAAGGCTGTCTCTACATTTCCAGTTTTGCCAAGGGCGCGACCTCGGAAATCGTCGCGTTTGAGGAAGAATACAAGGCCAAATTCGGCATCGAGCCCACGATGTTCGCGGCTCTTGCCTATGATGCCGCCATGCTGATGGCAAACGCTCTTGAAAAAGCCGAGGAAAAGGGCTTGGAGCGCGGTTCCGACGCCTACAAGCAGGCCGTGATCGACACCATCCGCGACGGCAGCGGCGATATTGACGGCATCACCAGCGACGGCTATTACTTTGACGAAAACAACAACCCGATCAAGAGCGCCGTCATTATGGAATGCAAGGGCGGGGAAGAAGTTTATAAGGAAACGTATTAAAAATCAGGAATGAGACCGTAGGGGCGAGCACTGCTCGCCTGCAATCGTGTTCGCCCGAAAACAATGATGAAGTACAAAACGGGCGAGCAATGCTCGCCCTACGAGTCACTCCTCATTCATTCGGGCGAGCAATGCTCGCCCCTACTTTGAATTTGCCGCCTCCTACAAATTTATTACCTCTTTTTCGGAGAAAACATGACAACATTTATTACTCAAATTCTGAACGGCTTACAGATCGGCGCGATCTACGCGCTGGTCGCGCTCGGATACAGCATGGTTTACGGCATCATCTCGCTGCTCAATTTTGCGCACGGGGACGTTATCATGGTCGGCGCGTACGTCGCGTGGTTTTCCATGACGACGCTCGGCCTGCATCCGCTCGTGTCCGTTCTGCTCGTTATCATTCTGTGTGCCTTACTCGGCATGGGCATCGAAAAGGTCGCCTACGCGCCGCTTCGGTCGGCACCGCGGCTCTCCCTGCTCATCACCGCCATCGGCATCAGTTATTTACTGGAAAATCTGGCGCAACTGATTTTCGGCTCCGGCGCGAAACGCGTGCCGAAGATCATTTCGCTTGACACCATCCATATCGGCTCGTTCGATCTGTCCGGCGTGACGCTTACGACACTCCTCGTGTCCGTCGCCTGCACCGTGCTTCTGACGATCCTCGTCAAAAAGACGAAGATCGGCAAGGCCATGCGTGCCGTCTCCGAGGACACCGACACCGCCCGCCTCATGGGCA
>JAGHUY010000011.1 GCA_018064545.1 Candidatus Apopatosoma intestinale
CGACATGGAGACGCTCGCGCAGATGGTCTGCGATATCTCGTTCAACAACACGAAGGACTTCTTCGACTTCAACGTACAGTAAACGGGAAAAGCACTGATACGGTAAGAAAAACCAAATATAATACAAATGTATTAAACGGTGAAAAAAAGAAAGGCAAATCTCATGGCAGAAAACGAATGCACGCATGACTGCTCGACCTGTTCGGCTAATTGCAGCTCCAAAAAACAGAGTTTACAGGAAAAACTGAACGAATACAGCCGCGTCGGCAAAGTGATTGCCGTCGTATCCGGCAAGGGCGGCGTGGGCAAGTCCCTCGTCTCCTCGATGCTGGCGACGGAACTGCGCCGCCGCGAAAACAAAGTCGGCATCATGGACGCCGACATCACCGGCCCGTCGATCCCGAAGTCTTTCGGCCTTACCGGCAACTGTGAGGCCGCCCCGCTCGGCGGCATTATGCCGATGACGACGAAAACGGGGATCGAGGCGATGAGTCTGAACCTGCTCCTGGAAGACGCGGGCGCTCCCGTCGTATGGCGCGGCCCCGTGATCGCGGGCGTGGTCAAACAGTTCTGGACCGACGTGGTCTGGGGCGACCTCGACTATATGGTGATCGACTGTCCTCCCGGCACGGGCGACGTGCCGCTGACGCTGTTCCAGTCTCTGCCGGTCGATGGGATCGTGATCGTGACCAGCCCGCAGGAACTCGTCTCCATGATTGTCGGTAAGGCGGTCAAGATGGCGCAGATGATGAATATTCCGATCCTCGGCATCGTCGAGAACATGAGTTATATCGAATGCCCCGATTGCCAAAAGAAGATCAGCGTCTTCGGCGAGAGCCACGTGGACGAAGTGGCAAAAGAGTACGGCGTACCCGTGCTCGCGAAACTGCCGATCGACCCGGCACTGGCAAATCTGGTGGACAAGGGTGCGATCGAACTCTTTGAATGCGACGAGGCGGGCGCGATCGCCGACGCGGCCGAGGCCTGCCCGAAGCGTGTGATCGAGGAATAAGCGGGATGACGCTCATCCCCTTTACACCGGACAGAGCGGACGACGTGGCGCGGCTGGAAGCCGAGTGCTTCGGCGCGAATGCGTGGAGCCGGACAGCCGTCCTTGCATCGGCCGCGCGGGAGGATTTCGTTCTCTTTCTCGCTGTGGACGATGACGGGAGGACACTCGGCTATATCAACGGCTTTTTCGTCTGTTCGGAACTGGACATCTGCAATCTCGCCGTGGGGACGGAAGACCGTCGCCGCGGCGTCGGTTCTTTTCTGCTCCGGGGGCTTCTCTCGTGGGCAAAAGAACAGGAAATCGGGCGCGTGACGCTCGACGTGCGCACGTCCAATGCGGCGGCGAAATCCCTCTATGAAAAAGCGGGGTTTGTCCCATGCGGTACGCGCCGCTCGTTCTATGCGCATCCCACGGAGGATGCCGCTCTTTATGAAATAACGTTACCCGCCGGGAAATAGGCGGGGAAAGGACCTCTTTTGAAAATTCTCGGAATCGAAAGTTCCTGTGATGAGACGGCGGCTTCCGTCCTCTCCTATGAGAACGGGGCGTTTGCCGTGCTCTCCAATATCGTGGCGACGCAGATCGAGATCCACGCCCGCTTCGGCGGCGTCGTGCCGGAAATCGCCAGCCGCGCCCATTGCGAGGCGGTGTCGTCCATCACCTACGAGGCACTGAAAACCGCCGGCGTCGCGCTCCGCGATCTGGACGCGATCGCCGTGACGGCCAGCCCCGGCCTCATCGGGGCGTTGCTGGTCGGGGTGAATTTTGCCAAATCTCTTGCCTATGCAAACGGGATCCCGCTCGTGTCAGTCAACCATATCAAAGGCCATATTGCCGCCAATTATTTGAGTAGTCCGGGCTTAAAACCGCCGTTTCTCGCGCTGGTCGTGTCCGGCGGCCATACGTCGATCGCCGTCGTGCACGATGAGACGCATATCGAGGAGATCGGCGGTACGCGCGACGACGCGATGGGGGAATCGTTTGATAAAGTCGCGCGTGTGATGGGGATGCCCTATCCCGGCGGCGCGGCGCTGGATAAACTCGCCTACGAAGGTAAGCCCGTGCTGAAATTCCCGAGCGCGGCGATCCATGACGAAACGCTGGATTTCTCGTTTTCCGGCGTCAAGACGGCCGTGCTCAACTATCTGAACGGCGCGAAGCAGAAGGGGGAAGTTGTCTGCTATGCCGACGTGGCCGCCAGCTATGTCTCGACGGCGGTGGAAGCGGCTGTTATCAAGCTGGAAGCGGCACTTGACCGCCACCCGGAACTTCATACCGTGGCACTGGCCGGCGGCGTTGCCGCCAACTCCCATCTGCGCACGGCGATCGAGAAACTCTGCGACCGCAGACACCTCGCGTTCTGCGCCCCCGAAAAGAAATACTGCGGGGACAACGGCGCGATGATCGCGGCGGCGGGTACCTTTGAATTTCTGTCCGGTAAGAGAGCCGACACCTCGCTCAACGCCTCCGCGTTTTACGGAGAGTAACGGACTGCCTTTGCGGGTTGCAAAATCTTTTGTCAAGGGGTTTTGAAAAGAAAAAATAAAATCGTCAAATGCCACAAAAGGGCACTCTCATTTTCTCCGATTTTTTTATCTTATACGGGTGGATAAATGGGAAAATTGAGGCTGTTTTTCCGGTTGAAAAGTTTTC
>JAGHUY010000003.1 GCA_018064545.1 Candidatus Apopatosoma intestinale
CGACCAGTTCATCCGTTCCGGCTCGAAACGGACGGTCGCCGTCTCTTTCTTCTGCGGATAGACATCGATCATGCCGGAGACGACTTCGCCGGCATCGAGCAGATTGACCAGTTCGCAGGCGCGGTCAAGGGCAGATACGGTCTGCTCACAATCGAGACCTTTTTCAAAGCGGGAAGAACTTTCCGTGCGCATCCCGAGGCGTTTGGCCGTCACGCGGACGGAACTGCCGAGGAACGAAGCGGACTCAAAGACGACGGTCGCCGTCCCATCGGTGATTTCGCTGTTCGCACCGCCCATCACGCCGGCAATGGCCACGGGCTTTGTCTCGTCGGCGATCACGAGCATATCGGATTCCAAATTCCGCACGGTATCGTCGAGCGTCCGGAACTCTTCCCTGTCCCCTGCGGTACGGACGCAGATTTTCTTGCCGGACAGACAGGTATAGTCAAACGCGTGCATCGGCTGACCGTATTCGAGCATCACGTAGTTGGTGATGTCGACGATATTATTGATCGGACGGACGCCGGAGGCGCGCAGACGCATCCGAAGCCACAGCGGAGACGGCTCGATCTTGACGTTTTTCACGACGCGAGCGCTGTAACGGAAACACCGTTTCGTGTCGGCGATCGAAACGTCCAGATAGTTTTTGACATCGTCTCCCGCCTCTTTGACCACGGGCTTTTTCAGAGAGAACGGACGGTCGAACGACACGGCGCTCTCCGGGGCAAGTCCGATCACGGACAGACAGTCGGGACGGTTGGGCGTAATTTCAAATTCCACGGCGGTATCGTACAGGCCGAGCACATCGCAAATGTCATCACCGGGCTTGCAGGGTACCTCATCGTTCAGGATCAGAATACCGTCGGTCGGCGCGTTCGGCATATCGTGAAGCGTCAGTCCCAGTTCCGCGATCGAGCAGAACATGCCCTCGGACACGACGCCGCGGAGTTTTCCCTTTTTGATCTCCACGCCGCCGGCGAGTTTCGCCACGTTGTTCAGATCAGACGGGCAGTAGCAGACCGGGACGAGCGCACCCTCGAAGACGTTCTTGGCGGCGGTCACGATCTGGATCGTCCGTTCGCCGACGTTCACCTGGCAAACGACGAGCCGTTCGGC
>JAGHUY010000273.1 GCA_018064545.1 Candidatus Apopatosoma intestinale
CAGTTGATAGTACGTACCCCTCTCGGCGATCAGTTTTTCATGGTCGCCGCGCTCGATGAAACGACCGTGGTCAAGCACCATGATCACGTCGGAGTTCTTGACCGTGGAAAGGCGGTGCGCGATGACGAACACCGTGCGTCCCTCCATCAGTTTATCCATGCCGCGTTGCACGATCGCCTCGGTACGGGTGTCGATGGAGGAGGTCGCCTCATCCATGATCAGCACGGGCGGGTCGGCAACGGCCGCGCGGGCGATGGCGATCAGCTGACGCTGTCCCTGCGACAGGTTCGCTCCGTTGCTCGTGAGCGGCGTCTGATAGCCCTGCGGCAACCGGGTGATGAAATCATCGGCACCGGCCAGTTTGGCCGCCCGGATGCACTCCTCATCGGTCGCGTCCAGTTTTCCGTAACGGATATTATCCATGACCGATCCGGTAAAGAGGTTGGTCTCCTGCAATACGATGCCGAGCGAGCGGCGCAGATCGGATTTTTTGATCTTGTTGATATTGATGCCGTCATAGCGGATTTTGCCGTCGGCAATATCGTAAAAACGGTTGATCAAGTTGGTAATCGTCGTCTTGCCGGCGCCGGTGGCCCCGACGAAAGCGACTTTCTGACCGGGTTCCGCGTAGACCGAGACGTTTTGCAAAACGGGCTTGCCCTCTTCATAGGAGAAGTCCACGTCGGTCAGCCGCACGTCCCCTTCGAGAAGCTGATAGGTGACCGTTCCGTCCGCGGTGTGCGGATGTTTCCACGCCCACAGGCCGGTACGCTCTACGGATTCTTCGATCTGATAATCTGCCGTCATTCTGGCGTTGACCAGCGTCACATAGCCCTCGTCCACCTCGGGCGTTTCATCCATCAGAGAGAAAACTCTCTCGGCACCCGCCGTCGCCATGACGATCGAGTTGATCTGCTGAGAAGCCTGGTTGATATTGCCCGTAAACTGCTTGGTCATCTGCAAAAACGAGACGATCACACCGAGGCCAAGCGTCGTCGACCCCGAAATCAGCCCGCCGACGCTCAGATTATACGCGCCGGAAAGAAACAGCAGGCACCCGACAACGGCAACGATGACGTACATCACGTTCCCGATATTCATAATGATCGGCCCCAGCATATTCGCGTAGGCATGGGCATGATAATTGTCATTGAACAGATCGTTATTGATCTTATTGAAATCCTCTTCGCTCTGCGCCTCATGATTGAAGACTTTGACGACCTTTTGGCCGTTCATCATCTCCTGAATGAAGCCCTCCTGCTTGCCGACGGTCTTTTGCAACCGGATAAAGTAACGCGCCGATCCGCCGCCGAGTTTGCCGGATACGGTGATCATCAGAATCACGCTGACAAGGAGAAGCAGCGTCAGCCAGACGCTGTACCAGAGCATGATACAGAGTACGCTTATTACGATGATCCCCGCGCGGATCAGCGTCGGAAGAGACTGACCGATCAACTGTCGGAGAGTATCGATGTCGTTGGTATAATAGGACATGATGTCCCCGTGCTTATGCGTATCGAAAAACTTGATCGGCAGATCCTGCATCCCGGAAAAGAGCGTCTGCCGCGTTTTGTTGAGGAATCCCTGTGTGATAATGGCGGCGAGCTGTGTTTCCACGGTCAGAGCGACCAGCGAAAGGACGTAAAAGCCGACCAGCGTCAGTACCTTCGGCACAATGATCTTCGCCGCCGCCTCCCATCCGACACTGCTGACGAATACGCCGTTTTCATAGGTGACGCATTCGGCAATGGCCGTCGTCACCTTTTCGAGGAAGATCGCCGGAAGTGTGGCGACGATCGCCGAGAACACGATGCCCGCAATGGTCAACGGGACAAGCACGGGATAATACCCGAACAGCATTTTGATAATACGGCGGAGAAGAGAAAAATTGATCTTCCGCTTTGGCGGCTTATTCGGCATCGTTGCCATCTTCATCCCCTCCGTTCGTCTGAGATTCATAGACCTCGCGATAAATATCACTCGTTTTGATCAGTTCGGCATGGGTTCCCATGGCGTTGATCCGGCCGCCGTCCATCACAAGAATCAGATCGGCATCCTGCACGGAAGCCACGCGCTGTGCGATAATGATTTTGGTCGTCTCCGGAATATACGTCTTGAAACCTGCGCGGATGAATGCATCCGTTTTGGTGTCCACCGCGCTCGTCGAGTCATCCAGAATCAGAATTTTCGGTTTTTTCAGCAGGGCACGCGCAATGCAAAGCCGCTGTTTCTGCCCGCCGGATACGTTGGTGCCGCCCTGTTCGATATAGGTATCGTAGCCGTCCGGGAACGCGCGGATGAACTCATCCGCCTGCGCCAGTTTGCAAGCCTCGATGAGTTCCTCGTCCGTCGCGTTGGGGTTGCCCCACCGCAGATTCTCCTTGATCGTCCCGGCAAAGAGCAGATTCTTTTGAAGAACCATGGCGACGGAATCGCGAAGGGCCTTCATATCGTAATCTCTTACGTCCACACCGCCGACCTTGACCGATCCGCTGCTCACGTCGTAGAGGCGGGGAATGAGTTGGACAAGAGACGATTTACTGGAACCGGTACCGCCGAGAATGCCGACCGTCATACCGGAGCGGATATGTAGATCAATGTCGGCAAGCGCAAACTTCTTGGCCTCTGCCGCATATTTGAAACTGACGTTGTCAAAGTCGATCGAGCCGTCCCGAATCTCGGTGACCGCGTTCTCCGGGCTTACCATATCCGGCACCTCGTCCAGCACCTCGCACACACGGCGTGCCGACTCGGCGGAGATGGTCAGCGTGACGTAAATCATGGAAAGCATCATCAGCGACATCAGAACCGATACGCCGTAGGTGAGAAGCGCCGAAATATGGCCGATCTTCACCCCGGTCTCCGGCATTTCGATCGCCAGATAGGAACCGATCAGAAAAATGAACACCATATTGAAATACATACAGAAATTCATGATCGGCGTATTCAGTGCCACCACACGCTCAGCCTTGGTGAAATCTTCGCAGATGGAATCGGCCGCCGCGCCGAATTTTTTCTTTTCATATTCTTCGCGCGAAAAACCCTTGACCACTCGCATCCCGCGGACGTTTTCCTCAATGGATTCATTGAGCCGGTCATATTTTTTGAAAACCCGGCGGAAAGCGGGCATCGCTTTTTTCGCCACCAGGAGAAGTCCGCCAATCAGCACCGGAATGACAACGACAAACGTTGCCGCCAGCCATCCGCCCATGAAAACCGCCATGAAAACAGAAAAGATCAGCATCAGCGGACTGCGGATCGCCGTTCGGATCAGCATCATAAAGGACATCTGAACGTTGCCGACGTCTGTCGTCATTCTTGTGACAAGAGAAGAGGTCGAAAAGCGGTCAATGTTGACAAACGAGAACGCTTGAATTTTATGGAACATCTCCGACCGCAGATTC
>JAGHUY010000098.1 GCA_018064545.1 Candidatus Apopatosoma intestinale
CGCCGGATACACCGTCCCCGTGCTGTTCTCTCTGCTCGAAATTCTGATCGCGGCGGAGGGCAATATGCAGAAACAGCCCACGTCCGCAAAACTCTATGCCGAAATGGCGCTGATCCGCGCCTGTGATCCGACACCCAAGACCGAACACGCGCCCGTTTCCCCTGCTCCGGTAACTCCGGCTCAGCCAAGACCGGCTCCCGAGCCGAAGCCGACCGTCCCGCAGGAGAAAAAGGCGGCTTCCGACGAACCGAAACCGGTTTCCGTCGAGCCGAATCCGGCTGTTCAAGAATCGAAACCGGCACCGACCGCGCCGCAACCGACCGCGGCGCAACCGCGTCCCGCCCCCGCCGCTCCCACGGCCCCGTCGGGCAAGGGCGGCCGCACACCCGTGCGCCGTTGGGGTGATGTCGTCCGCCGCATTGCCGAAAGCGATATCGGCTTCGGTACGTTCTTGCGCGGTTCTCTCGCGCTTGAAGGAGACGATGGGTACTTCTATGTGATTTTTGAAAATCCGTTTGCCGTCAAGCTGACGGGGAACGAGAGAAAAAGTGTGATTTCCTCGACGCTCAAAGAGGTGACGGGGAAAGATTACCCGATCGAACGGATTCTCTGTACGGCCGCCGCCCAAGCGGGCGACCTCTTGGATGAGCCGATGGAGATTCTGATACAGAAAATGGAAGAATGGGAAGGAGAAAACAGATGAAAGCCAGAATGCCGAATCAAGGCCCCTCGATGAACGAAATGCTGAAACAGGCACAGAAGATGCAGGAGGATATGCAGACGCTGCAAGCCGATCTGGAAGCGAGAGAATATGAGATTTCCGCCGGAGGCGGCGTCGTCAAAATCCGCATCAACGGCAAAAAAGAGATCGTATCCATGACCATCGATCCGGAGATCGTCGATCCCGACGACGTGGATACGCTCACCGACATCCTCACGGCCGGCGTCAACGAGGCCATCAAGCGTGTGGAAGACACCTCGGCGTCTGAAATGGAGAAACTGACCGGTCCGTTGTCGGCCCTCGGCGGCGGGATGCCCGGACTGTTTTAACGAAGAGAAAAAGGAAGGTTTCCTTTTATGGACTACATATTGCCCCTGCAAAAACTGATCGAACAGTTCTGTAAACTCAAAGGCGTCGGTGCCCGGACGGCCACCCGCTACGCACTCTCCGTGCTCGATATGAGCGAGGCAGACGCCGCGGCGCTGGCAGAGAGTATTCTCGACGCCAAACGGAACGTTCGCCCGTGCGAGGTCTGCGGCAATCTGACCGACCGACCCGTCTGCGAAATCTGTTCGGACGCCCGGCGTGACAAGAGCATCGTCTGCGTGGTGGAGGATGCCAAAACGGTCATGGCGGTCGAACGCGTCCGGGAGTATCACGGTCTGTATCACGTTCTCGGCGGGGCAATCTCCCCGGCCGACGGCATCGGGCCGGACCAACTCCGGATCGGGGAACTCCTCGCCCGCATCGGGGAGGGGGATATCAAGGAACTGATCCTCGCGACCAATCCCGACGTGGCGGGCGAAGCGACGGCCATGTACCTCGCGCGGCTCGTCGCACCCTTGGGGATCAGGACGACGCGGCTTGCCTACGGCGTTCCCGTGGGAGCCAGCATCGAATATGCCGATGAAGTCACGCTGATGCGGGCCATTGCCGGCCGCAGAGAAATGGAAAACGGATTTCGGACAAATGAGGTAGAGACATGAGCGATATGAAAAGATTCAGAAAATCAATGGGCGGCTACCGTCGCCGCGACGTCACGGAGTATATCGAAAAACTCACCGCCGAACAGGAAGAATCCCGCCGTGAATGGGATACGCAGACGGAGCGGATGCGCCGTGCCGCAGAGGAAGACCGTCAGGCACTTCTCACGGCTGAGCAGAAAGCGGACGAACTGGCGGTGGAACTGTACGAGGCGGAACACCGCGCGGCGGTTGCCGAGGCAAAAGTTGCCGAACTGACCGCGGAACTGGCGCAATGCCGGAAACTTCTGGAAGAAAAAGAAGAGATCGAAAGTCGGCTGAAACACTCGATCATGGGGCTTTCCGGCCGTGTCGAACAGACGGAGCCTGTCTCCCGTCCCGTCGCCGTGATCCACGCCAGGGGAATGAGAGGGAAGAGATGATCCGGAATGACCTTGCTTCTGTGATCGAACGCTTCCGCGCCCTGTACGCTTCGCGCGACCCCCGGACGCTCGTTCAGGTGCGCGGCATTGCGGAGTATGAAAAAGACCTGCCGCGCCGCCCGCTGAACTCGTGGGATTTCGATCACGACCTTGCCGCGTATCTCGATTTCCGCGCCGGAAATCAGATCACCTATTGGGAACGCCGGAAGACGCTTTGCGACGATCTGCTTCCGACACTCGCCCCGTGGTACGGCATTGCCGAACATACCGCGTTTCTCGGCGGGAACGTCGATTTTTCCGCGACGACCAGTTACCATCATCCGATCATGGACGATATTTCGGAGCAGGATAAACTGAGACTGGATGAAGAAAACGTATGGCTCCACCGCGTCACCGACGGCATCGCGTATTACCGTGAGCATTACGGCGACCGCTTTATCCCGCGTCTTCGCGGCGCGGACGGCCCGTCGGATATCGCCAATATCGTGCGCGGCAACGACCTGTTCTACGACGTGTACGACGAACCCGATGAGGTGAAAAGCCTCCTCTCGTTCTGCGCCGACGCCATGCGTTTTACGCTGGAAAAGCAGAGGGAGGCCGCCGGCTCGTTTATGGGCGGCTTTGTGAGCGGCTTTGAAATCTGGCTTCCCGGTAACGCGATCGGCCATATCTCCGAGGACGCCTCCTGCATGATGTCGTATGATATGTATGAGGAACTCTTCCTCCCGGCGCTGAAAAAAGCCGTGGCGGGATATGATAACGTCATGCTCCACACCCATTCGCTCGGTGCCAAAATGCTCCCGCTGTTTGCACAGGTTCCCGAGATTTCGGTCATCGAACTGTCGAGCGACCCCAACGCGCCCCGCGCCGTTTCGATATGGCGGGAGTACGAGGAGGTACTCCGCGATAAGATCGTCGTGGTCGCGCCCTCCCGCGAGGAACTGCCCGCCATCGCCGACCTGCTTTCCCGCAACCGCGCCGTCGTCTGGTACGAGGCCGAAACGCGGAAAGAGGCGGAAGAGGCCGTCGCTTTCGTGCGGAATCTCAGCCACACATAATAAACGAAAAAAAGCATATCGGAAAATCCGAAGAAGAATCGGAGATTTCGGTATGCTTTTTTGCTGTCGGTATGCTTTTTTGTTTTCAATCGCTAAGAAATCGGGATGAGAACGTCCGAGAGCAACTGATCCAGCCACGGAATATCGACCGTCATGGTGACGGCAAAGACGACGGCAAGAATCAGGAGATACAAGAGAAGCCCTTTTTCCCGAACCAGTTTTTCCGGCCTTTGCGCGGCGGAATCCTCTTGACAGGCGATATGGGCGTAATAGCAGAACAGCCCGATAAAAAACGGCATGAACAGGATCAGTTCAATGCGGTATTTGATCAGAAAGACGCCGATGAAAAAGACGGAGAGCATGGCACAGAAAAAGGACAGGATCGCAAGCGACCGCGCCGAGTACGTCCGGAACGATCGGCGGTACCGTCCGGCGGCCTCCGGATCATGGATCATCCGGTATTCCGCAAATCGTTTTGCCGCCATCAGAAACGCACCCGCAAACCAATATCCCAGCACCGCGCTGACGGGCGGAAGGAACCGATCGGTCACGATGAACCATCCCGCGAGCAGGCGGATGGCGCTGTTGACGGATTCGGCAAAAACGTCAAGGTAGGGAATATCCTTGACACGAAACGGCTTGACGTTATAGAGAACGCCCATGCCCCACAGCCACAGCATCGTGAAAACGAAAGTCCGTGACACCGCCAAAGCGATGAGGAGTCCGGTAAGAAGCGACCCGACGTAGAACAGACAGACGGCTTTCGGATTCAGCCGTTCGGTCTCGGCGACCGGGTTCTTTTTCACGGGATGGTACCTGTCGGACCCGGCATCCAGCCATTCGTTGATCACGTAATTGGAGGAGGCGACAAGACAGACCGACAGAAATCCCGCGACAGTACGCAGACCGATCGACTGCGCCGACGGCAGGTCTTTTGTGAGGACGAGTGCGACCAAAATGCCGGGAAGAATGAAAAGTTGTTTGATCCAATGATCAAATCTCATGAGCGACAGATACTTTTTCATGTTTGGTATGGTCTCCGGAAGATAGATTCATCAGCGCGATATTAAACGCTAAGATCGCCGCGTCGGCGATCCGATAGGTTGCCCACGCGTGAACGTACACGTGATTGGCAAAGAGCAGATACCGGGTGATAACGGTCATGGCCGAAAGCGCAAACAGGACGAGCGACGGGGCGTTTGCTTTCAAAAGATCGCCGATCTTCGGATAGGCGGCTTTGTTTTTTGCGATCCTGACGATCCCGACCACGAGAAACGCGAGTTCAGTCGCCATCCACGGGACGTTTGCGATCACATATCGGGCGTTTCTCAGCACGGCGAAAACGCGGCTGATATGCGGTCCGGTGTAATACGCGGTGGCCGACAGCCGATAGCGGATGCGGACGATCATGTCGGGGAGGATCGCTTCCCCGGTCGCGACCTCATAGACGAGCCATTTCATGACCATCATGCCGGCGTATCCCGAAAACCAGCAAAGGAACGCTCCCGCAAACAGGAGAACGCTCTTTTTCCCCGATTCCGGAAACCCGTTGATCAGACAGGTAAACAGCAGGGGATAGATAAACGACAGGATCTGAAAATAATTCATATTGAAATAGACCGCGGCGATGCCGATGGCCATGAAAAACAGCGGGTACAAATGGTTTTCCCGGAAAAACCGAGGAAATGCGAGCAGGAGGACGCACGGGATATAGGTGACGTAAAAGAACCCGGCAAAAGCCATTGATGCCGCCACCGTCACGGGCTCCCACAGCAGATAGGAGATCAGAACGGGAATGACGGCTTTCGTCAGACCGTTTTTGTGCATCAGCATGACAAGGATGGCCATCACGGCCATTTCCAGATAGAAGTTGAGGTGCCGTACCTGCCCGTAAGTCAGAAACGTCAGGAGGGGTTTGACAAAGACTTCATACCCGTTCCAGAACCGTTTGCCGTATTCCTTGAATGCGAGTTTGGCACCGTCATCAAAGACGTTTGCCAGCACCGTCACCGGGCTGTCGTAAGAGAGCGGGATTTCCGTGTTTTGATATTCCAGCCCGTACAGTCCCGTATAGAACCCTTTGGCGCCGCTGCCGACCATGGCTCCGTTCAGATATTCCGCGTCGGAGTAATTGTCCTGATGGGTGTGCCGCAATCCCGAAAAGACGGAAAAATGATCGCCCTCCGCCGTCAGTTGCGGCACGGATTCCTTTACGTTTTCCCGGATTCTGTCCGTCGGAAGCGCAAAAACTGCCGACAGCAACAGCGTTCCGACGACCGTGGCCGCCAACAGCAGTCCTATCATGGAAATTCCGGTGGTAAAAACTCGTTTTTTCATCGCTTCATCCGCTTTCTCGCTGTCTTCCGGCTTTCTCGGGACGGAGTTCCGCTTTGGCGTCGTCAAGAGCCATCCGCACCACGGCGTCCATGTCGAGATACCGGTACCGGCCGAGCCTCCCGCCGAACAGGACGTTCGGCCGGCTTTTGGCTAGTTCGATATATTTTTTCAGCAAATTTTCGCTGGCTTCGTCGCCTACGGGATAAAACGGCTCGCGTCCGTCCTCCCATTCCGCGCTGTATTCTCTGGTGATCACCGTTCCCCGGATCGTGTCTGCCGTTTCGGGCTGAAACCACTTGTGTTCCGTGATCCTCGTCCACGGAACGTCCGCGTCGGTATAATTGACGACCGCGCTTGTCTGATACCGGTCGATATCGAGAATCTCCTGTTCAAACGTCAGCGTCCGGTATGCCAGACGTCCGAGGGAATACCCGAAATAGGCGTCGATCGAGCCGGTGAAAATAATCTTTCCGGCAAGGGAATCATAAGTATCCCGCTTGGCAAAATAGTCTTCACCCAGCCGCACTTCCGCACCGGCCAGCATCCGTTCGACCATCTTTGTATACCCGTCGGTGGGGATGCCTTGATACCGGGCGTTATAATAGCTGCTGTCAAACGTAAACCGGATCGGAATACGTTTGATGATCGACGGGGGCAGGGCAGAGCATTCGCGTCCCCACTGCTTTTGCGTATAGCCGCGGATCAGCGTTTCGTAGAGGTCTCTTCCGACCGTGGCGATCGCCTGTTCTTCCAGATTCCTCGGCTCGTGCTTGATTTCGGCGCACTGCCGGCGGATGATCTCCCTTGCTTCGCTCTCCGAAACGTCGCCCCACATTTCCCGGAACGTGTGCATGGTGAACGGAAGACTGTAAGTGTTTCCCCGATAAAACGCTTTCGGGGTATGGACAAAGCTGTTCAGCGTGCAGAAGCCGGACAGATAGTCGTAAACTTCCTTGTCGTTGGTGTGGAATACGTGCGGGCCGTATCGGTGGACATGAATGCCGCTCACCGATTCGGTACAGGCGTTTCCGCCGGGCTTGTCCCGCCTGTCGATCACCAGGACTTTTTTGCCGGCGGCCACGGCGCGTTCGGCAAAGGTCGCTCCGTACAGACCGGCTCCTACGATGACGTAATCAAACCGTGCCGCTTCCATGATGTTCCTCGCTTTGCCGCCGTTTTTCCGCTTTGGCGGCCGCTTTTTCCCGTTTTTTCTGTCCGGCGCACAGTCGACAGTACGTCAGAACGGTGACGAGATTGGAAAAGAACCGTCCCGACGGCACCCGATAGCCGTTGTCTTTGGCGAATTGCCGGATATTTTTGTTGAACAGCATACAGAACGGGCCGATGTCGTAATGTCTCGGGAATCCCGGTAAAAAGTGAAAATAGCAGTCGATATAGGTCACGGGAGAATCCATCAGTTCGTTGAACAGAAAATGCCTCGGTTCGAGCCGCGTATGCCTCCGGATGATGATCTGTGCCGTCCCCGGCTTGCAGAACAGGATATTGTGGGAGACCGTCCCCTCCACGGAGGCAATCACGTCGGCGCCTTTCAGCATTTCGACCTGTTCGGGAATGGAGAGTTCGTCGGGATATATGGATTCAAACCCGTTCAGACGGAAGAATTTTTCGATAAACGCCTCTCCGGCCTCTTTCGTCGTGCCCATCTTTTTGCGGGACAGATAAATCTTTTTCGGCCCCTTCGCTTCCGCCTTGTCAAAAACAGCCTTGTACGGAAGATAGAACTCGTCGCGAACCCACTTGTCGTATTCAAACCCCGGTTCCGGAACGTATACCCGTTGGAATCGGGTGGGGGTCCGGACGTCGATGACGTCTTCCCGGCGCACGCCCATTTCGGAAAGCAACTCCCACGACCGGCTGTCGGCACGGCCGAACGTCCCCGGTTCGCAATAAATGCCGCAGACACACAGTTTTAACCCTTTTCCCTCTTCCGTATACCGGTAATAGAGTCTCCGGACCGTGTCGATCATGACGACGCCGTAATGCGGGAAACTTCTGCCGAGATAGATCACGGCCTCGTCTCTCGTCTCAATCTCCTCTTCGCGCACGTCATAGCCGCCGCCGAAATCGTATTCGCGGCTTTCCCGGACAAACTCGTGCGATTCGGTGAGGACGCCGCCGAGGTTTTTTGCGGAAAAGCCGCCGACGCTTTTTCTCGGCAGAACGATCCCGTTGTCGATTTTCAACACATAGGGCTCTTTTTCGATCTTATGACTGTGCGAGAGTTGTTCCAGAATCATCAAAGAAGAGGGGGTATTAAACAGATACTGACCGCCTGTGAACAGATGGTGATCCTTCTGCCCCAGAAAACGGCGTACCCTGTCGCGATACCGGCGGTTTCCGGCGCTCTGCCTCTGCTTTTCCGGCGAAACGGCGAGAATGCGCCGCACGGTCCGGCGATACGACCGGTCCGTCGTGTCGGTTCTCCGGTCTCCGCGGAAAAAGGCCGTCATGATCCCCAAAATCTGCTCGGGATAGACCTCTTCGGATTGGAAGTTGTTATCCCCCCGCAGACGGTATATTTTGTTTTCACCGTCCCCGGAAACTCCGATGATCCGGTGCAGAATATACCGGTCTCCCTGCCGGTACAGCACGACGTCGCCCACCTCCGGCGCGGCGTCTCCCTCGGCGGGGCGCAGAGCGCGGATCAGGACGGAATCGTTTTTCGTCTCGTCAAGAAGCGGCATCATGCTTTTTCCGGAGATGGCGTACCGGATTTCGCCGTGTTCCGTCAGGTATTGTTCCAGCCCATTCGGCGCGGATTCTTTCATCGTCGTCAACTCTTTTCTTTGCTGTTTTCATTTGTGGGAGCGCTGAATATCCCCCGCGCCGCCACGACGGCGGAGGAGACGTCCATGTTGCACGCCAGCCGGTAGCAGGGAACGTCTTTGAGACGTTCCAGCATGAGCAGGACGGTTTGCAGACCCGCCGGGTCGTCCGGCTGATAGACCTGTCGGATGATGCCGGGAAGCGCTTCCCGGAAGCCGATCGGCGTGATGCGGTTTTCCGCGCCTCTTTCCAGCAGACACAGCGCACCGAGCGGCGCGGACGTGTTTTCATTCATCGCCTCTTTTCCCGACCACGGGGTTCCGCAGACGGAAAGGGAAGTTAAATCCATCAGCGGTTTGTCGCCGTTGATGACCGTGACTTCCGAAGAAAACGCTTTCTTCCAATTCATGATATGCGTCGTCTTCCCGACACCGCTCGGCGCGAGGAACAGAATGGCTTTGCCGTGCCGGGCGATGGCCGCCGCGTGGCACAGCACGATGCCGTAGTCCGGCATTTTTTCCGCGATTTTCCGGTAGACGCACAGCGTTTCCAGATAAGCAGGGTCGCCTGCGGCCGGGGTTTTGTCTTTGCCCGACGCCGCCTGCCGCCGGGATTCATCGGCAATATCCGATTCGGTCACGCAAACCGTAAAATCGACGGGGGCGCGGTCGGGAACCGTATAGTCCCGGCACATTCGGGCGATCCGTCCGTAAAGGGGACGGATGCGGATCGTTTTTCCGGCGATCCGGACGGTAAAGGAGCGATCATTTTCCATGGATCAGGTCCTCGATGAATCGTTTTTGTTTTTTGCTCTCCGCAAACGCGGAAAGAAGACTTTTTATTGTTTCGTTATCGTGTTTCAGGGAACGAATGTGATAAAAGATGCCGTATATCCAGGCAAACGGACGGAGCCACGGATTCCGCCGGGCGGCTATCCAATGGGCCAGTCCCGCTTCCTGCTCGTATCGCAGCCGGCCGAACAGTCCGCCTTTTCCGGCGTTCAGTGCCGAGATGGCGCGACTGCTCCCGCCGCTTTTCTTTTTCCCCAGATTTCCTTTGCTCAGTACGTATTCCATGAGGCTCCGGCAGTCTTCTTCCTCTGCCTCATCGCACCACGCATACCGATCGGGAAGACCGAGATAGCGAACGCACATTCCCGCCGCGATGACGGCCAGCCGTCTGTTGCCGCACCGGTCGGCCAGCGGCTCAAATTCCGCCCAACGCTCGTCGGTCAAGCCGGCATTGACGTACATCATCCAGTCGATGATCTGCCGGAGTCCCAGGCCGGAGGTCAGATGGGACCGCAAGTGTTGCAGAAGAACCAGTCCGTTTTCCGGGTATCCGAAAGAGTACCAGAAAAAAGAACCGCTCGTCTGCCGCTGTGCGCGGGGAATGGCGTCTTCCAGAACCGAGTCCAGGAACGCGGCCTCGGACGGCTTCATGTGTCCGGAAAAATGGTGATGAAGTTCCAGAATGATGCCGTTTTTCCGGAAAGCGAAATGTCTGCGACTGATGCCGCGAAATTCCTCATATCCGTTCTGTTTCAGAATGTTGCAGGCGGTATCAAACGCTTTCTTTGGCACGATCAGATCGATGTCGCCCATCGTCCGGCATTCGGGATGGGGATAATACATACCCGCGGAAGTGCCTTTCAGAACCACGGGCGTGATCCCGTTTGCCGTAAGCAATTCTGTTACGGCCTGTTGTTCCCGCAGGATCAGCGTATACGCGCCCATGTTTTTCAGAATGTCTTTCTGCCACTCGGCACGCAGGGATTCCGGCATGGCAAGACCGTCCATCAGATCGCGCGGGAGCGCCTCAACGGTTTGATGCCGCATTTCGGCATACAACGTGTCGGAAACCGTCACGGCGGGGAACCCGCCGCGCGGAAAAAGCGATTCGCGGAGGATGGAAAACAGAATTTCGCCGTCCGCCGATCCCGCCGTTTTTTCCGTTCTCTCTATGCTTTTCCGGAACGATTCATCGAACATACCCGGAAAATCGGTCGGCTGTCCGAGCTCCGAAAAGAACTGTTCCAAATCTTTCCGGATGCCTCGCCCCAGCGTCTGCTGAATGCAGTAAATGCCGGCTTTGGCATTTTCCTCGACCATCACCCAGCCGGTTTCGGTCAAGGCAAGGTCCCATCCCATGTAGCGGAATTGCGGTAAGACCTGCGCGAGTGTTTTGGCCAGTTCCACGGCCTCTCGGAATCTCGGGACCGTAAAGCCGACAAGCGGCACTCTTGTGTGGGGATGGTGCGTCACCGTGTTGCCGAAGCGATCCATGGTTCGGGTCACGGTGCCGGTCTCCTCGTCCAGCGCGCAGACGATCCCCCCTTTGGCGATATTGTCGACCGTGGAAAACATTTTGCCGACGCGCAAAAAACTCTCTGTTTCCACTCTGTCGTCAAGCCTTACCGTGGTGATCCGCAACGTGTTGACGGAGGTGGGATTCAGCATGGCGAGCGATTCGTCCTGCCGGATCAGTTCTTCGGCCACCGCCCCGTCCGGATAGTCACGCAGAAGTTGCCGGAAAAACCCGTCTCTTACTTTGACTTCCTCGGCTTTTACGATCCGGATGTCGTCCCCCAAAGAACCGTATCGGGGTTTCAGCATCAGTTCCTTTTTCTCGTCCAGCAGGGCAAAAAACGCGTCCTTGTCCGCTTCTGCCGCCACCTTGACCATCTCCCGCCCGTAATACGGCCGATAGGCCTCATAGACGGCAAACTTATCGGCAGAGTTGAAAGAATGATCGGTGATATTCATCCTTTCCAAGAGAATACGCGCCGCTTTGTCCGGGAGATAGTCCCACCATTCTTCGTGCGTTTTTCCGGGCAGACCCAGCATGAAAAACTCGACCGCGTTATAGGCCGTGTGCTTCTTCGCGTAGAGAAGTTCTTCGACGATCCGCCTTTTCTCCGTCCTCCGGGCGGCCTCCGGGACCGAACACAGACAGTTGTCCACCTGAACTTTGAATTTTTTATATGTTTTGTTGATTTTACGCAGACTCGTTCTCATGGTTTCCCCTTTTTCCGGCATCGGATCGGGCGTCTCCGCTCCGATACCGCTTTATAAAGATACCCACAGTTCCCATGAGAGTCCTGTGGGTTATCTTGTGCTATGAATCCGTGCGGCCGCAAAGAAAACCGGCCCCATCCAGTTCGGTAACGAAAGCCTCCACCGAACGGCGGATTTCTTCGTCATCCCCGTCGTATTTCTCCCGCATCGCGGCGATCAGATCGTCCGGCCGACGATTGGTTTCGAGATACTGCATGATCTCCTTACCGGTTTCGTTGACCCATAACAGTTTCATTTCTTTTGCGTCGCCGGGATATTCGGCGATCGCCATATACTGCCGACCGTATTGCTGAAACTTGAAACGATACTTCAAATGCATTGTCAAAACCTTACTAAGGAGGTTCGGGCTCTGGTTCTTCCGAAGCGGCGACGATGTCCGTCCGCTCGATGCGAACCACCTCGATCGTAGGAGCGACAAATGTTTCTTTCTTGTCCTGAACGGGAGCCTGATTCTTTCTCTCTTTTTCCATGCTGACTCTCCTTTTTTGCCATATTATTGATGAAAAACCGATTATATCGAACCGTTTTTCCGGTTTCGGGACCGATTTCTCTTATTATTCTTTATTATAGCATACTTTTTTCTTTTTTCAAGTAGCAACCGTGATTTTTTACAAAACCATCAAAAAGCGGGGAACGGCGCTCTTTACGGGATGATCCAGTACCGCCGCATCGGCACGCTGTCGCACGACACTTTATTCTCCATCACGCCGCCGCATTTCAGGATGGTTCTGGCGGATGCCGCATTGTCGTCGTTGCAGGTGACGAGAACGCGGAGAATACCGAGTTTCCGGCATTCGTCAAGGGCGAGTGTCAGCATTTCGGTCGCATACCCGTGCCCGCGCTCCGACGGGCGGACGCTGTATCCGATGTGACCGCCGAACGAGAGCAGATAGTCGTTCAGTTCGTGGCGCAGATTCAGCATCCCGACGACGCGGCCGCCGATCACGCCGCAGAACTGCGTTCCCTTAACTCGCCCGGAGGGCGGATTCTCGCGGTACAGGCGGAGTTGCTTTTCGTAATTCTCAAAGACCTCGAAATCTTCCAGTCCTCCCGCACCCTCAATGTGCGCTTCACCGTTTTCCAGACATTCGCGGCGATAGGACAGTATTTCTTCTTTGTATTCCTCACTGACGGGAACTAAAAAAAGTTTTGACATATTTTCTCCTTATATTATTGAATCAACCCGAGTCCGTCCATCCAGTACAGGACGTGGGAGGCAAAGCCGTGGTTGCAACTGGCGGAGTCCATCTCGTTTTCCCACAGCGTGCCGGTCTGTTCGGCCATTTTGACAAAATATCCTTTGATATTTTCGATCAGTTTTTCATGCTCGCCGTACCGCCAGAGCAGTTCAAGGCGCAGATAATTGCCGATAAAGGCGTTGGCGGGGTAAACCTCCGGCCATTTGGCGTCCGCTTTGAGGTTCGGCCAGTCTCTCGGTATGACGCGCCCGGGGCCGAAATCGTGAAGCAGTCTTTCCCAGAGTTCCGGCCTCGTCTCGGGTGTCGCGACGTCGCAGAAAAACGCGTAATACTGGCAACTCTCCGTGAATTTGCCGGAAAGATGCGCGCGCCCGTCCTCCCCGTATACGGCGTTGTCGCAGTAAAAGCCGTGATCGGTAAAGGACTGTTCGTTGATGACGCGGCAGAGACGGTCTGCCTTTTCGGAGAGTGCCGGATCGCCGTAGAGGGAAGCCACGGCGCGGAGCGTCTTCGCGTAGAGCATATTGGTCGGGTAGTTGACATCCTGCGTGAGTTTGTTGGATTCCGACCATTCCACAAAGACCCATTTTTCCAGTTTTTCCAGAAGCCCGTCGGTGTTTTCAAACGGCTTAAAATAGTCGAGAAGCCCGTAAACTTTATCCTTTGCTTCGATTGCAAATGTCCGGTCGCCGGTGCGTCCGACGTATTCTTCCAGTTCCAGAACGAGGAACATCGCCCAGTTCGGAATGAAATTCCCGTCGTTGTGGTCGCCCGGATAGCACATCGGGAACATTCCTTTCGGCACGTCACGGAACGTGTCCGGCAGGAAAAAGTTTTCAAGGAAATTGTGCTCGACTTCGCTCTTTCCGGTCAGAACCTTTTCGACGCGCGACGTAAAGAAACTGTCGCACAGCCATCCGGCGCGTTCGCGGGACGGACAGTCCATGTAGATCGTAAAAGTGTTCTGACGGTAGGTCTGTACGGCCGCGTCAAAAATCTTTTGCAGATCAGGGTCACGCCCGGTATATCGGCGACCGGTCGCCTCGGCACCGAAAAAGCGGAGCGAAACGTCCGTGACCGTAAAACGCCCTTTCAGCGCAAAGAGCCGCAGGACGGACAGGGAATAGGGTTCAAAAGTGGACAGCACGTAATCGCCTTTTTTCAGCCGCCACAAAAGACAGTTGCACGACATCCGGCGATAGTTGATCTTGTTTCCCTCGCTCAGATATTCGTCAAAGGTGATAAAGACCTCCGAATCCTCGTCACAGGAGATCGACAGGCAGACCTCGCCGGTGTATTCCCGCCCGAACGAGTAGGTCAGCGCCTCTCCGGCGGCAAGCGCCTCGTTTCCGGGTGCGCGGTTTTCCGACACGGAGGACAGAATGTCCAGATTCCGCGCCAAGAGTGCCGTATCCGACGTGACGTCGGCCGTCTCAAAATGTTTGTAGGTGGGATGAGCGGGGCGGCGGATCCAATAGGGATAGAGAAAATCCGACCGGTGGTCGCCGAAGGCAAACGTCTCGCGGGAGAGAAGCGTTTCGGCCGGGATCGTCTCATAGACGTTCAGAGCACAGCCGCGGGCAATGAAAGTCTTGCCCTCCGTCTTTTCAAGCGTAACGGTCGGGAAAACGTTGCCAATCTCCGGCTCCGTCTCCCATTCCGCCAGCTCCGGCGTCATGTTATACGTTTCGCAGAATGTGCGCTGAAAACTGTACCGCAGGGCTTTTTCCTCGTGCTCGTCGCAGACGCGGCAGACAAAACCGTCCCATCCGGTGGCGGCCGTCACCGTGCCGTTTTCCCGCACTTCCGCGCAGAGAAACGACGGCTGGTTGAGATGATAGAACGAGTTGGCGTTATATCCCGCGACCGTTACGGTCACGACGTTTTTCTCATTTTGACATAATCCGTCGAGCGGAATCTCATCCACCCGATAAAACCCGTGCGCCGAACGCGCCGGGCCGAATGCCGCAAACCGACCGTTTACGCGCACGACGTAGGCCGACGAACCGGTCAGAGCAAGGACTGCCCCGG
>JAGHUY010000304.1 GCA_018064545.1 Candidatus Apopatosoma intestinale
GAGTATTCCGTCAAAGCGGGCAGAGAAGAGATCCGATTCCGTACAAAGGTCGAAATCTGTGCATGGAACATCCGCGATTTCGGAGCGGTCGGCGACGGGAAGACCGACGACACGGAGAGTATCGAAACGGCGATCGGACGGCTCCCTGCGGGAGGAAGACTGTTCTTTCCCGCCGGCACCTATCTCTCCCGCCCGATCTCGCTGAAAAGCCACATGACGCTGGAGCTTTGCGAGGGCGCCGTGCTTCTCGGCTCCACGGCAAAGGAGGATTATCCCGTGATCCCGGCGGAAACGGAAGACCCCGTGACAAAAGAGATGATACCCACCGGAACATGGGAGGGCAACGCGTTTCCGATGTACCAGTCGCTTGTCTTTGCCGAAAACGTGTGCGATATCCGCATCGTGGGCAGAGGCACGGTGGACGGCAACGCGCAAAACGGCACCTGGTGGCATAACGTGAAAGAGTACACCGTAGGACGTCCGAGACTGCTGTTTTTCGGAATGTGCGACGGAGTGACCGTTCACGGCATCACAGCGCAGAACGCGGCGTCGTGGCAACTCCACCCGTTCCGCTCGCAGAACGTCGGCATCTATGATATTGCCGTCTATGCGCCGAAAGACAGCCCGAACACCGATGCACTCGATCCCGAGTCCTGTAACGGCGTCGATATCGTCGGGTGCCGGTTCAGCGTCGGCGACGACTGTATCGCCGTGAAATCCGGCAAGATCGACATGGCCAAAAAATACAAGATGCCCGCCGAGAACCACCGTATCCGAAACTGTCTCATGCAGTTCGGGCACGGAGCCGTGACCCTCGGAAGCGAGACGGCATGCGGCATTACCGGCCTTACAGTGACGCGGTGTCTGTTTGAGCACACCGACCGGGGCTTGCGGATCAAGACACGCCGCGGGCGCGGGAAAGACGCCGTGATCGACGGTGTCACATTTGAAAATATCAAAATGGACGGCGTGCTGACGCCGATCGTGATCAATATGTGGTACAACTGCTGCGATCCCGACCGCCATTCTGAATATGTATGGTCGCGGGAGGCGCTGCCTGTCGATGAACGCACACCGGCCCTCGGCAAATTCGTGTTCCGGAATATGGTGTGCGATGGTTGCCATGTGGCCGCCTGCTATTGCGACGGGCTTCCGGAAAGACCGATCGGGGAGATTACGCTGGAAAACATTGAGTTTTCCTATGCGGAAAACGCGGTCTCCGGCCTGCCTGCCATGCGCGATTTCATCGAACCGATGTGCCGCGCCGGCATGATTTTCGACAACGTGAAGTCACTTTCGGTGAGAAAAGTGAACGTAAACGGCGCAGACGGCGAAGCACTGACGGTGCGTGCTGTAGAAAAAATCGTTTTGGAGTAGTTATGATCGAAAAAATCGGAAAATATTTGGATTTCTTATTGGAGAAATCCACCCCCGAGGCTCCATATTGGAACCAGGAAAGCATCCGGTACGGCAAGACGCCGCATTGGAACTATATCGACGGGTGTATGATCTGCGCGATCTTGCGCGTTGGCGAAATTACCAAAGACAACAAATATTTTAACTTTGCCGAGAGATTCATTGATGCCTATATTGCCGAAGACGGCTCGATCCTCGGATACGAAAAAGAGAAATTCATTCTCGACGACGTAAACGAGGGACGCGTGCTTTTCGAGCTTTACGCACGCACGGGCAAAGAAAAATACCGTGCCGCCATCGAAAACCTCCGGAATCAACTTTTGGCACAGCCGCGAACCGATACGGGCAATTTCTGGCATAAGGCGATCTATGAAAATCAGATCTGGCTCGACGGGATCTATATGGCGCAGGTTTTTTCGGCTCTTTATGAAAAGACCTTTGGGAGCGGTGATTTTTCGGATATTCTGAATCAGGTAAAGAACGTTCGTCGGTATATGTACGACGAAACCAAGCACCTGTATTATCACGGCATGGACTGCTCGAAAAAAGCCTTTTGGGCGGACAAAAACACCGGACTGTCCAAAAGCTTTTGGCTTCGCGCCATAGGGTGGTACCTCGCGGCGCTTGCCGACCTTGCCGAAATCTGCGAGGGAGATGCCCGTTGTGAGATTTCGGAGATATTCAAAGAAGCGATCCGCGGCATTGCGGAATATGCGGAAGAAAAGACCGGCATGTATTATCAGGTCGTGGACGGCAGGGGAAAGCCCGGAAATTATTCCGAAACGAGCGGGAGTTCCATGGTCGCGTACGCCATGCTCAAAGGGGCGCGCCTCGGCATTCTCGATCCGGAATATGCGGTTCTCGGCAAAAAGACCTTTGACGGGATCTGCAAAACCCAATTAAAAGAAACCGAAGACGGGTTCACGCTCGGCGGCATCTGCCTCATGGCGGGTCTCGGTCCAGAGAACAATCCCCGGCGCGACGGAACGTACGAGTACTATATCTCCGAGCCGGTGGTGGAAAACGATGCCAAAGGGGTGGCACCGTTCATCCTCTGCTATACGGAACTGCTCGCACAGCCGTAACGGCGGGGAAAAACCTGTGATCATCTGCAAAAATAACGATATAGTTCGGGATATGACCAAGTATGAATACGTTTTTGTTTGCACTCAATGCCATCATGCCGATCGTGCTTCTCATCGCACTCGGCTATCTCCTCAAAAAAGCAGGGCTGTTTGGCGAGGAGTTTCTGAATAAAGGAAATTCGTTTTCTTTCCGCGTGTTGATCCCGGCCATGTTGTTCTGCAACATCTACGATCTTGACGATCTCGGTGAGATCAACGGAAAGGCCGTTCTTTTTGCGGTCGCGGCCATTCTGCTCACGTTTTTCCTCGGATGCGCCCTCGTTCTGCCGGTTACGAAGGATAACGGGGAGCGCGGGGCGCTTGTCCAGAGCTCATTCCGCTCCAACAATGCCGTGATCGGCGTTCCGCTCTCCACCGCTCTTTTCGGCACGCAGGGTGCGGCGGCGGCCAGCGTCCTGTCCGCGTTCACGATTCCGCTCTTCAACGTGTTCGCCGTGATCACGCT
>JAGHUY010000029.1 GCA_018064545.1 Candidatus Apopatosoma intestinale
GCGAGATCGAACTGACGCCGGAAGAGCGTCTGCTCCGTGCCATTTTCAATCAGAAAGCGGACGACGTCCGCGATACGTCCCTGCGTTTGCCGCACGGCGAATCCGGTATCGTTGTCGACGTCAAGGTGTTCTCCCGCGAGAATCACGACGGTCTGACGCCCGGCGTCAACAAGACGGTTCGCGTCTACGTGGCACAGAAGAGAAAGATTTCCGTCGGCGATAAGATGGCCGGACGTCACGGTAACAAGGGCGTTGTGTCCCGTATTCTTCCTCCGGAAGATATGCCGTATCTGGCCGACGGCACGCCGCTTGACATCTGTCTGAACCCGCTGGGCGTTCCGTCCCGTATGAACATCGGTCAGGTGCTGGAAGTCCACCTCGGCATTGCCGCCAAGGAACTGGGCTTCAAAGTCATGACGCCGGCATTCGACGGCGCTAAGGAAAGCGACATCACCGAAGCGATGATCGAAGCGGGTCTGTACCGTGAGGTTCTGCCCGGCGAGACTCTGATC
Source organism: Candidatus Apopatosoma intestinale (assembly GCA_018064545.1). Taxonomy (GTDB): domain Bacteria; phylum Bacillota; class Clostridia; order Oscillospirales; family CAG-272; genus Apopatosoma; species Apopatosoma intestinale. Next base: position 513 of record JAGHUY010000029.1, read on the forward strand.
GGCAAAAAACTCTTTGAAGTGGTGACCGACGAAGCCACCGGCGAAAAGCACTACGAAGAAGTCAGCGAAGAGAAAGCGGCCAACGCCGGCTGGATCAGCGAGCATATCGCCGACAAGACGCTGAAAATCGTAGACGGTAAACGGATTCTGTACGATGGCAGAACGGGCGAGCCGTTTGACAACCCCGTTACGGTCGGTATCATGTATTATCTGAAACTCCATCACTTGGTAGACGATAAGGTTCACGCCCGTTCCACCGGCCCGTATGCCCTCGTCACGCAGCAGCCTCTCGGCGGTAAAGCGCAGTTCGGCGGCCAGCGTTTCGGCGAAATGGAAGTCTGGGCTCTGGAAGCCTACGGCGCGGCCTATACGTTGCAGGAAATCCTGACCGTGAAATCCGACGACGTGACCGGACGTGTCAAAGCGTACGAGGCCATCGTCAAGGGTCAGAATATCCCGACGCCCGGTGTTCCGGAATCGTTCCGCGTTCTTGTCAAGGAATTGCAGGCGCTCTGCTTTGACGTTCGCGTTCTCGACGAAAACGGCGAAGAGATCGAACTCTCCTCCATCGGCGACGACGTGGAAGATGAAGGACAGCCCTCCGGCATTTCCGTTGAGGACATCGGAAAGATGGTGGAGACCGAGGAAGATGCCGATGAAATTACGGTGATCGATAACCTCGAAGAAGAGTTTGCCGATTCCGACGACGACTTTGAACTCCAAATGGATGCCGAAGAAGAGTTCGAGGATGAGACGGAATTTGAAACCGAAGAATAAGAAAGGGGAACATTATGGGAAAACACGTATTTGATTCGATCAAAATCGGACTGGCGTCCCCTGAAATGATCCGCAGTTGGTCCTGCGGTGAGGTTACCAAGCCCGAAACCATCAACTACCGCACACTTCGCCCGGAAAAGGACGGCCTTTTCTGCGAGCGCATTTTCGGGCCGACCAAGGACTGGGAATGTCTCTGCGGAAAGTATAAGAGAGTCCGCTATAAAGGCAAAGTCTGTGAGAAATGCGGCGTGGAAGTCACCACGAAAAAGGTGCGCCGTGAGCGTATGGGCCACATCGAACTGGCCTCTCCGGTCTCGCACGTCCTGTATTTCCATGCCTCTCCCTCCCGCATGAGTCTTCTGCTGGATATTCCGCCGAAAGCTTTGGAAAAAGTCATTTATTTCAATGCCTATATCGTTATCGATCCCGGTGATACGCCGCTGGAAAAGAAGCAGATTCTCTCTCAGCGCGAATATGCCGAGATGTACGAAAAGTACGAAGACGATTTCACGGTCGGCATGGGTGCCGAAGCCATCAAGAAGATGCTTCAGGAACTCGATCTTGACAAGATGTCGGCCGAACTCCGCGACGAAATGGACCGTTCCAACGGACAGAAGAAACTGCGCGTGATCAAACGGCTCGAAGTGGTCGAGGCTTTCCGTAAATCCGGTAACAAGCCGGAGTGGATGATTCTGGACGTCATCCCCGTCATCCCGCCGGACATCCGTCCGATGGTCCAACTCGACGGCGGCCGTTTCGCCACGTCCGATATCAACGATCTGTACCGCCGCGTCATCAACCGCAACAACCGTCTGAAAAAGTTGCAGGAGCTCTCTTCTCCGGAACTGATCATCCGCAACGAAAAACGCATGTTGCAGGAAGCGGTCGATGCTCTGATCGACAACGAGCACGGTCACAGCCCCAACAGCAAACCGGTCACCGGCGGTTCCAGCAACCGTCCGCTCAAATCTCTTTCCGAGATTCTTCACGGTAAGCAGGGACGTTTCCGTCAGAACCTGCTCGGTAAACGTGTTGACTATTCCGGCCGTTCCGTTATCGTCGTCGGCCCGTCGCTGAAAATTTATCAGTGCGGTCTGCCGAAAGAGATGGCTCTCGAACTGTTCAAACCGTTCGTCATGAAACGCCTTGTGGAAACGCAGAACGCTTCCAACATCAAGGACGCCAAGAAGAAAGTGGAAAAGGCCAGCCCCGAGATTTGGGACGCTCTGGAAGTGGTCATCAAAGACCATCCCGTACTCCTGAACCGTGCGCCTACGCTTCACCGCCTTTCGATTCAGGCATTTGAGCCTGTTCTCGTAGAGGGCAGAGCCATCAAACTGCATCCGCTGGTTTGTACCGCTTTCAACGCCGACTTCGACGGCGACCAGATGCCGATCCACGTTCCGCTGTCCAGCGAAGCGCAGGCTGAGGCTCGTTTCCTGATGCTCTCCGCCAACAACCTTTTGAAACCTGCCGACGGAAAAGCCGTTGTGGTTCCGACGCAGGACATGGTACTGGGTACCTACTATCTGACGATCGACCGCGCCGGCGAAAAGGGCGAGGGAAGTGTCTTCCGTGATTTCGACGAAGCCGTGATGGCTTACGAAAACGGACTTCTCGGTATGCACGCCCCCATTAAGGTCCGTGTGTCCAAGGAAATCGACGGTGTGGTTCACACCGGTCTGATCAACGCCACGCTCGGCCGTCTGATCTTCAACAAACCGGTTCCGCAGGACCTCGGCTTCTGCGACCGTTCAAAACCCGAAAATCTGCTGGCTCTGGAAATCGACTTCACGGTGGCCAAGAAACAGCTCGGTCAGATCATTGACCGCACGATCAAACAGCACGGTCCGCTGAAAACGGCCGAGGTGCTGGACGCCATCAAGGAAAACGGCTATAAGTATTCCACCAAGGCCGGTATTTCCATCTCCATCAGCGATACGACGGTTCCGAAAGAGAAGAAACAGATCATCACCGAAGCAGAAGCCAAGGTTGAAAAGATCGCCAAGGACTTCCGCCGCGGTATGCTTTCCGAAGATGAACGTTATAAAGCGGTCATCAGTGTCTGGGAACAGGCGACGAAAGACGTTACCGCCGCCATTCCGCAGAACTTTGAACGGTTCAACTCCATCAAGATCATCAGCGATTCCGGCGCCCGTGGTAACATGGATCAGATGCGTCAGCTCGTCGGTATGCGTGGTCTGATGTCCTCCACGTCCGGCCGCACGCTGGAAATTCCGATCAAATCGAACTTCCGCGAAGGTATGAACGTTTTGGACTACTTCGTCGGTGCGAGAGGCTCCCGTAAGGGACTTTCCGATACGGCTCTGAAAACGGCCAACTCCGGTTATCTGACCAGACGTCTCGTCGACGTTTCGCAGGACGTGATCGTCCGTAAGGACGACTGCGGAACGACCGAGGGTATTTGGCTGACCGACGTCAAGGACGGCAAAGATATGATCGAGCCACTCGTCGACCGTCTGCCGGGACGCTTTGTCATCGGCGACGTCGCCGACAGTGAGGGCCGCGTCTACGTTCACGACGGCGAGATGATCTCGCCCGCCCAGGCGAAAGCCATCGTGGAAGCCGGTATCGAAAAGGTCTACGTCCGTTCGATTTTGAAGTGCAAATGCAAATACGGCGTATGCGCTCATTGCTACGGTTCCGATATGGCGACCGGCAAGAAAGTCAGCGTCGGCGAGGCTGTCGGTATCATCGCGGCTCAGTCCATCGGCGAACCGGGTACCCAGCTGACCATGAGAACGTTCCACACCGGCGGTATCGCCGCCAGCAACATCACGCAGGGCTTGCCGCGTGTTGAAGAAGTTTTTGAGGCTCGTAAGCCGAAGAAAGCCGCTGCGATTTCCGAAGTGTCCGGTATTTGCCATCTGACGACCGGCAAGCGTGCGCAGAACATCGTGATCAACGCTTCCGAAACCGGCGAGGAAGTGACGTATGCCATTCCTTACGGCATGAAGATCCTGGTGGAAGACGGCAGTTATGTGAGCCGCGGAGACGTTCTCACCGACGGCGCTCCGAGTCCGGCCGATATTGCCAGAGTCAGCGGACTTTCTGCCGCCTACGACTATATCACCCGCGAAATCCAGCGCGTTTACCGTATGCAGGATATCGGCATCAACGACAAGCACATTGAGGTCATCGCTCACCAGATGACGCGCAAGACGCGCATCGTGGACGCCGGAGACACCGATCTGTTTGCCGAATCGGTCGTCGACGTTTCGGAATTTGTTGAGGAAAACGAGAAGATCCAGAAGAGAATCGACGCCGGTGAAAAGACGCTTCGTCTTGCCACGGCCACCCCGGTTCTGCTCGGTATCACCAAGGCGGCTTTGCAGACGGAATCCTTCCTCTCCGCCGCTTCTTTCCAGGAAACCAACAAGATTCTGACCGATGCCGCTGTCAAGGGCAAGGTCGACCATCTGATCGGTCTGAAAGAAAACGTGATCATCGGCAAACTGATCCCGGCCGGCACCGGTCTGGACGTTTACAACGATATCGAAGTCTCCGAAAAGGAGCCTGAGATCACGGAGGAACCAGAAGATTCCGCATCGTAATTGTTTTCGTGTTTTTGAAAAATTCCCGAAGTCCGGAACCGGATTTCGGGAATTTTCCTGTTTTCCGAAAAAAATGGGAGAGAAAAATCGAGCGAAAGAAGAATTTTTTGCCATTTCGGCGGGAAAAATAAGATTTCCGAGACCCGAAAAATGATTTTTGCACGGCCTTTCCGACAAAAGAACGGAATCCTTTGAAAAAAGAGAAAAAAATCAAAAAAACATTGACAAAAAAAGGATTTCGTGATATAGTATACAAGAATGTTTATAGGTGAAAATTTGGCTTTTCGCCGGATAAACTTATTTTCTACGAAAGGAAATAGAAGATGTCTTCCGACTCTCCCTTGCCTGCGGTGGTTATCGCAGGCTTGAATCAATCGCAAAAACATATCAAAGCCGGCACAGCCGCCCTCGCATACGTCGGGGCCGATGCCGAACCGAAACTGGTTTCCCACATCCGCGATCTCTGTGAAGAAAACGGGGTCGCATTTGACGAATCCCATACCATGGCGGAACTCGGCACACTGTGTGGGATCGACGTGGACTGCGCGGTCTGCGTGGTTCTGAAATAAGATTACAACCGTCTGACGGCTAGTGCGACCGACAGCGGATTGTATATATCTATTTATTCTAAAAGTAAGGAGGTGCCATATGCCAACCTTTAACCAGCTTGTTCGCAACGGACGCGCCAAACGCGTTTATAAGTCCAAGACTCCTATCCTTCAAAAGGGTTACAACTCTTTGAAGAAGTCTTACACGGACCAGAGCTCTCCTCAGAAGAGAGGTGTTTGCACGAAGGTTACCACGACCACGCCGAAGAAGCCGAACTCCGCTCTGCGTAAAATCGCCAGAGTGCGTTTGACCAACGGCCTGGAAGCCACGACCTATATCCCCGGTATCGGTCATAACCTGCAAGAGCACTCTGTCGTTCTGATCCGAGGCGGAAGAGTTCGTGACCTGCCTGGTGTCCGTTACCACATTATCCGCGGTACGTTGGATGCCCAGGGCGTTTCGGGACGTAATCAGAGCCGTTCTCTGTACGGCGCGAAACGTGCTAAGAAGTCCGCTAAGAAATAAGACAGCGTGACCACGTTAAAGAAAGCGAAATCGCAAGTGCATACCTTTTGATAAATAGATGTATGATCCAATCGGAACGTAAGATCTTTTCAAAGGCCGCACGGCGGGAGGAAACTTTCGAGTACCTATGAGTTCATCTAAATTATGAAGGAGGGAAGTACAGTGCCTAGAAGAGGTCAAATTTCCAAGAGAGACGTACTGCCGGATCCGCTTTACGGTTCCAAACTCGTTACGAAGTTGATCAACAACGTAATGGAAGACGGCAAAAAGGGCGTTGCGCAGAAGATCGTTTACGATGCTTTTGCCACTGTGGAAGCCAAGACGGAAAAACCCGCTCTTGACGCATTCCAGGAAGCTCTGGAAAACATTATGCCTACTCTTGAAGTGAAAGCTCGCAGAGTCGGCGGCTCTACCTACCAGGTTCCTATGGAGGTTCGCCCCGAAAGAAAGCAGACACTCGGTCTTCGTTGGCTCGTTACTTTTGCGAGAAAGCGCAGTGAGAGAACCATGGCTGAAAGATTAGCCGGTGAGATCACGGACGCACTCAGCAATTTGGGCGGTGCCGTCAAGAAGAAAGAGGAAACTCACAAGATGGCCGAAGCCAACAAGGCTTTCGCTCATTACCGTTATTAATCGTTCTGCCGTTCGCACTGCGGCGAGCGAGACCATTTACCCCATGTAAAAACCAAAGGAGCATATTATGCCAAGAGAATATCCACTTGAACGTACCAGAAATATCGGTATCATGGCGCACATCGACGCGGGTAAGACGACGACGACGGAACGCATTTTGTTCTATACGGGCAAAACGCACAAGATCGGCGAGACCCACGACGGTACCGCTACGATGGACTGGATGGAGCAGGAGCAGGAGAGAGGTATCACCATCACCTCCGCCGCGACCACCTGCTTTTGGAAAGATCACCGTGTCAACATCATCGATACTCCCGGACACGTTGACTTTACCGTAGAAGTTGAGCGTTCGCTCCGCGTACTGGACGGTGCTGTTACCGTTCTCTGCGCCAAGGGCGGCGTAGAACCCCAGTCCGAAACCGTATGGCGTCAGGCCGATAAGTATGGCGTTCCGAGAATGGTTTATGTCAACAAAATGGACATAACCGGTGCCGACTTCTTCCGCGTCGTGAAGATGATCCGTGACAGATTGAAAGCCAATCCTGTCCCGATCCAGCTTCCGATCGGTAAAGAAGACACTTTCCGCGGAATCATCGACCTGATCAACATGGAAGCTGATGTATACTATGACGACCTGGGAAAAGATATCCGCGTTGAACCCATTCCGGCGGACATGCTCTCTCTGGCCGAAGAATACCGTCAGCAGATGGTGGAATCCATTGCGGAAGAGGACGAAACGCTGTTCGAAAAGTTCTGCGCCGGTGAAGAGATCGGCAAGGACGAACTCAAAGCGGCTCTCCGTTCGGCCACCATCGCCAACAAGAT
>JAGHUY010000364.1 GCA_018064545.1 Candidatus Apopatosoma intestinale
GAAAAGAAGCGATATCCTCTTTTCGGGGCGGGCGGGTGCCATCTGTCAGACAGGCGGCACTGCCGTAGGCCACCGCCAAGCGCAGACACGCCTGCGGGGAGGCATTTTCCCGGATGCCGGTGAGAAATCCGGCGATCATGCTGTCTCCGGCACCGATCGTGGAGACCGGCCGGATCGTGGGGGCAGGGGCAGAGAACAACCCGTCCGGACAGGCGAGAACCGCGCCGAGGGTACCCATACTGACGATCACGTTTTCCGCGACGGTCTTCCGTAATTCCCGCGCCGCGTCACCCGCTTCCGAAAGCGTGGAGACGGTGCGGCCGAGATACGAGGAGACTTCCTCTTCGTTGGGTTTGATCAAAAAAGGATGGATGCTTTTCAAATTGTTAAGAGAGAGGGAACGCGAATCCAGCACGAGCCGGACGCCGCGCTCTTTTTGTTTCGTGAGGAAAGCGACGAGCGCCGGGATCGGCAGTCCGTCCGGTGCGCGGCCGCTGAACACGAGAATATCCCCCGCCGTGAGGGCGGGTTCCAAATGGCCGGTCAGACGGTTGAGCAGGGAGGCGTCGGCGGCGAACCCGTGAAAACTGATGCGGGTCTCCGCTCCGTTTTCTTCGTGTACGGTCAGATTCTCCCGGATACGGCCGGGGATGTAAAACGGGGTAAAAGGAATCCCGTCTTTTTGTAACAGATCGGAAAAATCCGCGCCGTTTTCCTCGCCCAGCACAACGAGCGTTTCGACGGGACACCCACCGGCAAACGCCGCCCGGGCAATGTTGATGCCTTTGCCTCCGGCTTCTTTTGCCGTGACACGGGCGAAATTTTCATGATGTAGTTTTAGTTCTTCCGCGTCCGCGTGGATGTCAAAGGCGGGATTTGGCGTCAGTGTCAGAATTTTCATGCGTCTGTCCTTTCCGCAAAACAGGAGAGGTCCGGCTCTCCGTACAGGGCTTCGTAATCGCTTCCCAGATAGCAGGCGAAAGAGGACAGCACTTCAAAGCCGAGGGAGCGGTAATAGCACAGATCGTCTCCCACCACGGGCGCGTCTGCCGAGAACGCTTTCGGCGGCTTTTGCCAACCGGAATACATGGAGTTATCAAACCAGTATTCAAGCACTTTGGCGTTGTCTTTTCCGAAAAAGGCGAGCAGGGACGGCAGAATGAGGCTGTCGTGGTCGGTCTGCTCGCGCATCGGCCTGTGCGGATCGCGGTCAAAGGGGGCGTATTCCAAAAAAATGCCGTCTTCCGGTTTTTCCGTTTCCGGTACGCCCATCGTGCCGAAATAGGCGAGATACGCGAGCCGCGCGTCCGGAATCTCACGCCGCAGTTCGCGCTGAATGGCGTTTAACACGTGCAGTTGCAGGTCGGGTTCGCTCTTCTCCCGACAGGACAGGCAACGGCACATACTGTCTTTGACATCGTCCATCCAAAAATAGTAAGTATGCGTACTGCGATAGAGCTTTTTGGCCAGCTCCACCGCTCGTTTTGCGACAAAATCGACGGCCTCCGGGTTCGTAAAGCAGAAGTTCAGGTCACGGATGCGCTCCCCGCCTTCTCCCATGCGGAACCATTCGGGGTGGTTTTCAAATTCTTCGCGCGGGAGGAGATAGCCGGCCGCGTGAAATTCGTATTCGATGGCAAGCCCCGCTTCGGCCGCGCGGTCGAGCAGAGCCCGATATTCCGCGGTTTCGAGCATGGCGAGCATCTCCGCAAGAGACTGCGCCGCCTGTTTTCCGCCGCGCGGGTGAAGCGCCAGCGTGGAAAGGCCGAGTTCGCCGGCCCGTGCGATCCA
>JAGHUY010000162.1 GCA_018064545.1 Candidatus Apopatosoma intestinale
TATCGCTTTTACGTCGATGCGCTGATGGAGGACTACCGTCTGACCGCTTCCGAAATCTTGACGCTCAATAATCTTTTAAAAAGTAAGATCGGGGAACTGGACACCGTTTTGCAGTCGGCTTCCAAGCTGATTGCCGCATTGACCAATTACTCCACGGTTTCCATCAAGGCCCCCGGTGTTCAAGATACGATTTCGGCATTTTCCTGTATGTACCTTGACGATTCCAACTTTCTTGTCGTCATGCGCCTACCGGACGGAAAGGTCAAGACCTCTCACATTCAATCGGCTGAGCCGGTATCGCCGGATATTTTGGGACAGTTCGCCGATCTGTTGAACGAGAATCTTGCCGGTGTCCCTTATGCCGCCGTCACGCTTCCCAAGATCATGGCGATCGAACAGGGAATGGGGGAATTCAGTTTTCTTGTTTCTCCTACCATCAAGGCTGTCTATAAGGAACTGGGCGCGGAGGAATCCGAAGTTCATTTTGAGGGTGTCGAAAAATTACTGGAATATCCCGAGTTTTCCAATACGGAACAGGTCAAAAAAATACTCGATATGCTCGGCAAAAAAGAAGATATTCTGGGCATGGTGACCGAAGCGGCCGATGACAAGGTCAGCATCATCATCGACGATGAGAATAAGAAGTTTGCGGATAATTCCGCTTTCGTTTTCAAAAAATTCGTCGTCGGCGGTAAGGTCGTCGGTGCCATCGGTGTTTTCGGGCCGAGCCGCATGGATTATTCCCGCGTGGTCTCGACCGTGGAGTATCTGGCTGAAAAGATCGAAAGTCTGTCGGGCGGTCTGCTTCTGACAGAAGGCGATAATAAAAATGATAACGATGACGATACGCAAAGGAGCATACCATGACAGAGGAAAAAGAAACGGTTGTAGCCGAAGAAGCGGAAACCAAAAAAACAGAAGCCAAAACCGCCTCCGAGGGGAAACCGGAAAAAGACAAGAGTACCAAACTGAAAGCCGAAAACAAAGAACTTTCGGCACAGGTGGAAAAACTCAAAGCGGAACTCGCGGAATCCGGCGACAAATATTTGCGGATGCTTGCCGAGTATGAAAATTTCCGCAAGAGATCGCAAAAAGAAAAAGAGGGTATTTACTCAGATGCCTACGGAGACGCGCTGAAAGAGATTTTACCGATCGAAGACAATCTGGAACGCGCCGTTCTCTACTCCGAAAGCGCCAATCTCGCCGACGGGGTCAAAATGATCCTCAAACAGTTTGAAGACGTTCTGACAAAACTAGGGATTGAATCCTACGGGGCGCGCGGCGACACATTTGATCCGGTGATCCATGACGCCGTCATGCAGACGGAGGACCCCGATCTCGGTGAAAATACCGTCGCAGAGGTTCTGCAAAAAGGCTATCGCAAAGGTGATAAAATCATCCGTCACGCCGTTGTGAAAGTGGCGAATGTTTAATAAAGTTTACCGGTTCTATTTCTAATTTCAAAAATTTTTTACCATCAGGAGGATTATGATTATGGCAAAAATTATCGGTATCGACCTCGGCACGACCAACTCTTGTGTTGCGGTTTATGAAGGCGGAGAGCCCGTCGTCATCACCAACCCCGAAGGGTCCAGAACGACTCCTTCCGTCGTCGCGTTTTCTAAGACCGGCGAGAGAATCATCGGTCAGGTGGCAAAACGTCAGGCCATCACCAACCCTGACCGCACGGTCATGAGCATCAAGCGCGAAATGGGCACCAGCCACACGGTTTCCATTGACGATAAGAAGTTCACCCCGCAGGAAATCTCCGCTATGATTCTGAAAAAACTGAAAGACGACGCGGAAGCGTATCTCG
>JAGHUY010000344.1 GCA_018064545.1 Candidatus Apopatosoma intestinale
CTCCTTCACCCCGCAGGGCATTTATCTGTTCTTTCATACTCAATTATTTTTTTGAAATCTTGGTCTCACATCATTTACAAATACACAAAGAAAAAATGAAATCTTCAACTTTTTTTGATTTTTTTGAAAAAGCCCTTTACAAATCCGCGGGAGAGTGCTATAATATGCCGGAAAGCAGAATAAGACCTTTAATCCGGCACAGAGAGGCCGGCAAGGAAACCGGAAGCACCCTCGTCCCGCGGGACGGCGGTGGCTCCACTCCCTGCGGGGAAAATGCAGTCAAAAGCAAGCCTTGCCGCCAGCCGGCAAGGCTTTTTGTTTTTCAAAACATTACGTTAATTGCAACGGAGGGGAAACATGAATCTTATCTACAACGTCAAGGATAAGCCGAAATTCGGTCAGATGATCGTCTTCGCTTTCCAGCAGCTGCTCGCCATTCTGGCCGCCACCATCGCCGTCCCGTCGATCATCGGCAACGGAATGTCTCAGGCATCCGCCCTGTTCGGCGCCGGTGTCGGCACCATCGTTTATCTGCTTTTCACGAAATTCAAAAGCCCCGTGTTCCTCGGCTCGTCTTTCGCGTTCCTCGGCTCTATGGGTGCCGCTTTTGCCGGAGCCGTCTCCAACGCCGCAGGTCATGCCGGTCTGATCATCGGTGCCATTCTGGCAGGTCTTGTCTACGTCGTGATCGCCATCGTCGTCAAACTCTTCGGCGTTAAGTGGATTTCCAAACTCATGCCCCCCGTTGTCATCGGCCCGACCGTAGCCATCATCGGTCTGTCCCTCGCCGGCAACGCTGTCCGAGATGCCGTCGGCTGCCCCGCAGGCTTTGTCTCTTTTGATGAGGGTCAACTTCTCGCCGGTAACGGCTTCATCTTCCAGATGGGAGCCAAGGGCTGGATTTGCCTCGTGTGCGCTCTCGTCACCCTCGGTGTTGTCATGCTCTGCTCCGTTTACGGCAAGAAAATGGCAAAAATGATCCCGTTCATCATCGGAATCTGCACCGGTTACGTTGTCGCCGCCATCTTCACGGTCATCGGTCTCCTCACCGAAAACGAAGTGTTCCGGATCATCGACTTCTCCAAGTTTGCTTCCATGCAGTGGTATCCTGACTTTACCTTTGTCGAGGCCATCAAGGGCGTTAAGGACATTGACGCGAAGTTCATCGCTACCATCGCCGTCGCCTATGTTCCCGTCGCGTTCGTCGTATTCGCCGAACACATTGCCGACCATAAAAATCTCTCCTCCATCATCGGATCTGATTTGCTCGAAGACCCGGGTCTTCACAGAACGCTTCTCGGCGACGGTGTCGGCTCCATGGTCGGTGCCTTCTTCGGCGGTTGCCCGAACACCACCTACGGTGAGTCCGTCGGTTGCGTAGCCATCTCCGGCAACGCCTCGGTCGTCACCATCTTTACTACGGCTATCATGGCGATCCTCGCCTCCTTCGTTGCTCCGTTCACCACGTTCCTTGCCACCATTCCGGGCTGTGTCATGGGCGGTGTGTGCATCTCGCTGTACGGCTTTATTGCAGTATACGGCCTGAAAATGCTTCAACCCTTTGACCTCGGCGACAACCGTAACCTGTTTACGGCTTCCGTCATTCTGATTGCCGACATCGGCAGTATGTGCCTGAAAATCGGTGAAGTCATGTTGACCTCCATCGCCTGCGCTCTGATCCTCGGTATCTTCGTCAACCTGGTACTCGGCCGGAAGAAAGACGCCGAATAAACAGGAATATACGTCAAAAAGCCCCGGTGCATCCGGGGCTTTTTCTGTTTTGTTTTTCAATTCGGACTTTTTAGCAACCCGGGGCCAGATAAAAATGTTCAGAATCGTCGTTCTTCGCCCCGAAGCTGTACGAGGGTACTGCGAGTGGGAGAAAACGGCAAAAGGGGTTCCCCGAATCGTGCTTGCACGGTTTGGGGGTTCCCGGAGAGAGAAAAAGCGAATATAAAAAACGGGAAATCCGCAGGATTTCTTCCTCTTTTTCTTCCCAGCGGACACAGAAAAATCCCCCTCTTTCAATAGACGAAAAGAGGGGGATAAACCTTGTTAATTCTTCGCTTTTTCGGTCTGGACTTTTTTAGCGGCCGGGGCTCGATAAAAATGTTCAGAATCGTCGTTCTTCGCCCCGAAGCTGTACGAGGGTACTGCGAGTGGGCGAAAACGGAGAGAGAAAAAGCGAATATAAAAAACGGGAAATCCGCAGGATTCCTTGCAGGATTTCTTCCTCTTTTTCTTCCCAGCGGA
>JAGHUY010000188.1 GCA_018064545.1 Candidatus Apopatosoma intestinale
CCGGCCGGGGTATGAATGACTTCTTTTACCGGCAGATGCTCTTTTTCCGCGATGATCTCACCCTGTTGCGGGATCAGCCGTTCGGTGGTGAGCGGCAGAACGGTCACGGGATAGGAACGATCCGGCCGGTAGCCGGCTTCGTAAATATCGCCGTTATACATTTGTGTATAACGCCACGCGGTCTCCTCCACCTGCCACGAACCGTCGGTGAAAACCGTTTCTTTCGTCCCGTCCTCATAGGTGATGATAAGCGCACCGATGACGGCCAGTTCTCCCGCGGGCAGTTCGGGCGTCTCGTGCTCACCGGATTTGGGAACCCGGAATCCGGCCTCCGCCGTGAAACAGAATCCGATGCCGGCGGTCAAAGACAGCGTGTTTTCCCCGTTTATTAAGAGCGCGGTCACGTCGCAGGACTGTACTTGCAGACGGGTGTCAAAGGATGTCCAGCCGGGGGCGAGCACATAGGTTTTCGCTTCCGTTCCGTTGATGTCCGCGACGTAACAGCCAAGGGCAGACACTTCGAGAACGGCACTCTTAATAGGCTTACTCACAGAAAAAACGCGGAAAAAGCGCCATGCTTTTTCGGCGGTCGGAAGCGGGGTGCGGATAAAGCGGGCATTGCGGATTTCTTCCATGGATTTTCTCCTTTCACCGTGCGCGTCAGTTTTCTTTTAGAATAGCACAAATCGACCGTAAAGTCAACAGAAAACCCGGGCAAAAAGATTGACAAAAGGGAAGAACGGCGTTATAATAATCGGGTATGATTTCTGACGGGTAGCGGAGGATACGATATGATCAAAGCAGTGATTTTTGACGTGGATGGGACTTTGGTAGACACCGTCCCGAATCTGACGGGCATTCTCAACGCCCTGCGTGCCGAATACGGATTTCCGCCCATCGGGAAAACCGAGGTGCTCGGTTCCGTGAATCTGCCGACCTCTGATTTCGTTGCAGGCTGTCTGCCCGAAATCACAGACGAGGCCGAGAAACCGCATATGCTGGAACGGTATTACGCCCTTTATAACGATCACGTGACGGATAACACCTACCCCTATGAAGGCATTCCGGAACTGCTGACGAGACTGAAAGAAGAGGGGTTGAAAATAGCCACGCTGTCCAACAAGGACGACTTCAATGTGCAGAAAATCTGCTGTAAAATCTTTCCGGGACTGGTGGACGAGCCGTGGGGCAAGAACCCCGCCTATCCCGGCAAACCCGACCCGACAAGCGCATGGGCACTGGCGGAAAAACTCGGCTGTAATCCGGAAGAGATCGCCTATATCGGGGATTCCGACGTGGATATGAAGACGGGGCGCAACGCGGGCTTTATTACCATTGCCGCCGCATGGGGATACCGCGAACTGCCGGTCTTGCTCGAAGCGGGTGCGCAGTACGTGACGAAGAACGCGGCCGAACTTTCGGAACTGCTCGAAAATCTGCAAAAGGCTTGACTTTCCGGCAAATAAGAACTAAAATCTAATTAGAAAATAAAGCTATAAAGGAGATAGACTATGAAAGTACCTTTTTCCATCGATCTGAAAGATAAAGTGGCCGTCGTGACCGGCGGCGGCGGGATTCTGTGCTCGGAATTTGCCCGGGCGCTCGCGGCCTGCGGTGCCAAAGTGGCGATCCTCGACCTTCGCCTCGAAGCCGCCCAGAAGGTAGCCGACACGATCAATGCCGAGGGCGGATGTGCCATCGGTGTTTCTGCCAACGTTCTTGACAAAGAAAGCTTGCAGGCGGCCCGCGACGAGATCGTCGAAAGATTCGGCACCTGCGACATTCTGCTGAACGGAGCCGGCGGCAATAACCCCAAGGGCACCACCTCCAAAGAATATCTGTTCCCGGAAGACCTCGAAGACGCAGGAGACGCCGTGACGTTCTTTGACCTCGATCCCAAGGGCGTGGAATTTGTCTTTAATCTCAACTTCCTCGGCACCCTTCTGCCGACGCAGGTCTTTGCCCGCGATATGGCGCAGAAGAAAGGTGCCTGCATTGTCAACGTGTCCAGTATGAACGCGTTCTGCCCGCTTACCAAGATTCCGGCGTATTCCGGTGCCAAGGCCGCCGTTTCCAACTTTACGCAGTGGCTGGCCGTCCACTTCTCCAAGGTGGGCATCCGTGTCAACGCTATCGCCCCCGGTTTCTTCCTCACCGATCAGAACCGGGCGCTTCTGACCAACCCCGACGGCTCGTATACCGCGCGTTCGCA
>JAGHUY010000090.1 GCA_018064545.1 Candidatus Apopatosoma intestinale
TCCCCGATCCGTCCGGAGCAAAACCTCGGTTGCATCGACGGCGGCCAGCGCCGTGCGCAGATCGCCGAGCAATTGAAAAAGATAGTTTTTATTTTTCTCAAACATCGTATCGTTGTCATTCCACAGGCGGTTGCACAGTTCCTGCGCGGTCATCGCGCGTCCGTTCTGTTCCAGCAGGACGGAAAAAAGTTCCTGCGTTTTCTTTCTCTTAAACGAGAGCAACGCCCCGTTTCGGCCGAAAACCATGTTCCGGTCAAGAGAAACCGTGAGAAACGGCAAGGTTCCGGCCGTTCCGAACAGATGTTCCATTTCCCGTTGAACCGCGCTTGCCGTAATGGGTTTTGTCAGAAATCCGTTGGCATGTACGCCAAACGCGTCCAGCGCGTATTCCGTATGCCCGGTGCAAAAAACAATGGGGATTTTCGGATCGATTTCCCGCAGTTTTTCCGCGAGTTCCAAACCGGTCATATCGTGAAGACGGATGTCCAGAAAAGCAATGTCCGCGCGGTTTTCTCCGGCCCACGCCAAAGCCTCCGACTCCTCCTGAAAGGAGACGACCTCGGTGATGTCGGGGGATTGCGAAACCGCGTAAGTGAGCGCGTTCAGAAGCAGGATTTCATCGTCTACGCACAGGGCTCTCATATCTGCTCCTCCTTCGGAATCGTGATCGTGCTCACCGTCCCCTTGCCGGGAACGCTCTGCACGGAAAGGGTGCCCCCGCAGAGCAGGGAAAGCCGCGTCGCCACGTTGGAAACCCCGATATGCTGTTGATCATCGGTCTGCGCCGGGTCGAAACCGACCCCGTCATCCTCGATCCGCACGATGAAGGCTTTCTCTTCCTCACAAGAGGAAACCGTGAGCGTGCCTTTGCTTCCGCGGCGGCGGCAAATGCCGTGCCGGATCGCATTTTCCGCAAGCGGCTGAACCGACATACAGGGGATCATAAAATGAGTGGCTTCCAACCGATAGACGATCGTGATGTCGGGAAACCGGACTTTTTCGATCATCAAATAACTTTCCAGAATTTTGATCTCCTCCGAAAAAGGGATCATCGGATTTCCCATCACGTTTTTGTTATGATTGCGCAAATAATCGGAAAATTTGCAGATCAAATCTTCTGCCCCGTCCGGGTCCGTCCGGCACAGGCTGGCGATCGAACCGAGCGTATTATAGACAAAATGCGGATTGATTTCGGCCATCATCAGACCCACTTTGCTGTCCGCCAGTTCTTTTTCCTTGGCCAGAATCTCATATTCTCTTGCCGCGTAAACGTTGAAAAAAATGATGTACAGGGAAAGCACCGAGGCCAGATACAGAAGCGACGGTAAGGCGATCAATTCGCCCGTTTTTTTCAGGATCGCTTCCCCCACGGTAACCATGGCCGGGAACAAATTGACACTGAACAGGAACAACTTGACGGTTCCGGAGCACTTCCGGCGGAGCACCTCCGTTACAAAAACCGCCTGCCAAATATATTCAAAGTAATTGTATATGTCCAGTTTCTCCGAAAACCGGATGGGACCGCCATCGCCGGAAGAAAAAAGAATCGGCACGAAAAGATTGGCTAAGGAGGTAAGCCCGAATATCACGCAACCCACCAAAACAAACTTACCGACCGCCGCCGACCATTTGTCGCGCGGCAGAAGTTCGTCCACATACAGCCAAAGACAATAGGTGAAACCCGCAATGAAGAAATGGCAGGAAACGCTCAGGATTTTCTGCGCCGTCAAATAGGACGGGGCGCCGTTCCACAGGCAGATCAGTGCCGACGAGGCCGTGGAAAAATAGCCGAGCCAAGCCAAAATCTTGATTTTGTTCTTCGGCTGCTGATTTCTTCCGGGACTTACCGTGCAACTGACGAACAGAAACAAATCGAGTAGCATGGTGATCAGATAGATCAGACCGTTGATAAAATGATGTTCCGTGTTCTCGACGATCGGGAATATGGTAAAAATCAGAATGACCGCCCAGACAAGACCGGCGAAGGCAAAAAAGAACTTTTCCGCGATGCGAGCGGTTTTTCCCGATATTCCGGACAATATCTTTTTCATCTTTTTTGCCCCCCTCCGTTTCTCGGTAACAGATAATTTATTCTATCACGGGCTTCGTCGGTTGTCAATATATCGAATCCTCTTTTCGCCGCACCGAATCCTCTTTTTGCCGCACCGTGATTCTCCAAATATTGGAAAACGGGATCGCCGTTTTGCCCACCGTCACGGTCTGCAAGATCGGATCGGTCTCCGAGACGGTCCCCTCCACTGTGACGTACCGGTCGGTGCGGTAATAGACGACGCGCACCGGCGTTCCCCGGGAAAGTCTCTGCAATCCGGCCGATAAACGTCCGATTTCTTCTTCGGAAAGTTCCCTTTTTTCTTCCCTCGGACGCGTGCGCTCGGCAATCCTTTCCTCGTACCCTTTCAGCGCCGCAAAAGGCGAAAACTGCACCGCCCGATCGGCGTATTCTCTGCTTTTCTCGCTGTATTTCTCTCTGTTTTTCACGATTCGTTATGGCCTCCTATCATGCGATTACGCGCCCGGAGCGTAGCGCACGGAACAAAATCTCTGGCACGCACGACCGCGTTTTTTCCGTACCGCTCCCGCAGGGAGACGATCGACTGCAAAAGCGACCGTTCCCGTTTTTCCTCCGCGTCGTCCGAAAACAACGTCAGCGGCTTGTCCGCCTCCGGGATCAGTTCACCCATGGAAATGCCGATGCGCCGGATCGGGTCTGTCCGGGAGACCGCTTCCCCGTACAGTTCGTCAAAAACGGCGGAAAGCGTCCGATACGAAGCGGTTTTCTCATGGAGTTTCCGGCTCTTTCCGGCGTGTGGGAGTTCCCGGTCGGCATACCCGATGAACAGGGAGACCGACCCCGTCACCACGCTTTTTTTCACCAGTTCCAACACCATCTGATCCACCATTTCCCGCAGGATCACGTGGGCGTCCTCGTAGTTATAATTCGAGAACAAAATCTGACTGCTCGACAGCGACGTCGTCTTCTGCACATAGGATTTGATCTCCGCCATCGTACACGGTTCGACGCCGTTCGCGTGGTCGATCAGATAGCGGGCACTCGCGCCGAACGCACGGAAAAGCGTCGCTTCCGGCAACTGCGTGACACCGTAAAGATCGTAAACGCCGTACCGTTCCAGCCGGCTCGCGATCCCCGGCCCCACGTTCCAGATGTCCGTGATCGGCCGATGATGCCAGACGGTTTCCCGAAAACTGCTCTCATCGAGAACCCCGATATGGTCGGGCGTATGCTTGGCCACAACGTCGAGCGCGACCTTGGCGAGAAACAGATTGGTTCCGATACCGGCCGTCGCACAGATGCCCGTCTGCCGGAAAACGGCGTCCCGCAACATATCGGCAAATTCTTTTTCGGTCTTTTGATAGAACCTCAAATAATCCGTCGCGTCGATAAAACATTCATCCACCGAATATACGTAAATATCGTCCGGCGCGACGTAGCGCAGATAAATTCCGAAAATCTCCGTGGATTTATCGAGATACCGCTGCATCCGGGGACGCGCCATCAGATACGAAATCCGCTTGGGGATTTCAAAAACACGGCATCGCCCCGGCACGCCGAGGGCTTTCATGGCCGGCGATACCGCGAGGCAGATGGAGCCCGGCCCCCGCGCGGGATCGGCCACCACCAAATTGACCTTGAAGGGATCGAGCCCGCGATCCACGCACTCCACCGAGGCATAGAAACTTTTCAGGTCTATACACAAATAACTTCTGTTTTTCATCTGTTCTGCCTCTGTTCTGACGGACGGAGAACGCCCGCTTCTCCATAAACGAAACTTGTGGTTTTATTTTAACCCGTCTGAGGCCGTTTGTCAATAGGAAACTTCTGTTTTCACAAAAAAATTTGCTCTCCGCCTTGCGAAAAAAGGGCTTTCGTGTTATAATGGCAAAAGAAACAGAAAGGAGATTTTCGTTATGAGACAACTTTTATTGACATACTGCCCTGTTTTTCTTTGGGTCTTTACCGTCTTCCATCTGATTTTTTTACACGTATCGTTCCGTCGGTACGGGAAGACGAAAAACATGATTTTCCTGCTGACGGGCTTCGTGACGCTCGGGCTGTTCTATGACGCTTTGATTTTGGCGTGCGGCACCGTCGTGCCGGGCGGCACCATTCTGAAAGCGTTCAGCCAGGCCCGTTATATCAGCCACGGCGCGCTCATCCCGCTGCTCTTTGCCATTTGCGCGTATGCGCTCGGCTGGAAAAAGACCGGCAAGACGATCGCTTGGATTTTCACCGGCATTGTCTCCGTTCTCGGCATCGCCGAAGGCATTTTCACCGTGTCCGAACTGAAAGAAGTCGCCGGCGTCTGCCGTTACGCGGCATCCGAAGCCACCCCCGGCTGGGCGAACGCCGTCAGTTCCGTTTTGTCCTATGGGACGGTCGTTCCGCTGATGATCGTCGGTATCTGGGCTTGGATCAAGCAGAAAACGCCCGCGCTCTTCCTGTCCGGCTTCTTTATGTTCGCCTTTTCCGCTCTGGGCCCCGCCACCGGCAATTTTGATCTGATCTTCTTCATCAGTATGCCCGGAGAGATTCTGATGGTTCTGTTCTTCTACTTCTACGGCAAACATCCGAATTCCTGTCAGAAATAAGCGGGGGCTGTTATGAATTTCTTTCAGAAAATGAAAAAAAAGCCCGACTTCCGTCAGGCCATGATCTTTGTGCTCGCGGGACTGATTCTGATCGGCGCCGGCTTCATCTTCTTCCGGGAGATGGCGGGAACGTATCAGAAAACCGAAGCCACCATTGTGGAAATCGTGCATCACACCGAAATCGGCGGAGACACGGACGCCGAAGTTTTCGTGGATTACTCGGTGGGGGGGAAGAAGCACGAACACGTGCATCTCGGCTCCTATGACATCACGATGAAAGAGGGAAAGACCATCACCATTGAGTATAACGTCGACCGCCCCGGCAAAATCCGTGTGCCGTCCGCCGTCATCGTCCCCTATATCCTGTGGGGCTGTGGAATTTTCGGCATCGTGATCGGCGCGCGGAACGCCATGAAGTCCTCTGCCGAGGACGAAAATCCTGTTCCCGACACATTTGGAGAAGAATAAATCAAAAACGGCTTGGAGAAATAACTCTCCAAGCCGTTTTTCAGACTGCTGAAAAAGCAGGGTTTTCAAATCGCTATTCGTCAAAAAGCACAAACTCCATCACCACTTTTTCTCTCGCGTGAGAAGGCACGAGAGAAAAAGTTCCCAAAAAAAGAGTGCCGGTGGGGAGGTTCGCCGCCTGCGGGCGGCGAGGAGCGCACGCGCGCTCCATCAGCGCGGGCTTTTGAAAAAGCCCGGGTAAACCTTTTGTCTGTTTTGACCTTAATACTTTTTTGTGATCGTCAGAATGTTCTGACCGCCGACATACTCGTATCGCATATCGTCCATGGTCTTCTTCACCATGAAGATGCCGAGACCGCCGATCTTCCGTTCCTCGGCGGAAAGCGTAATGTCGGGGTCCTCTTTCTTCACCGGGTTATACGGAACGCCCTCGTCGGTAAAGCGCAACGACACCGTGCCGTCTTCGGCCAGAATCTCGACCTTGGCGGGTCCCGTCGTGTTTTCATACGCATACTTGACGATATTGCTGTAAATCTCGTCGACGGCGATGCTGAACTGCGTGACCGTCTTCATGGAGCAACCGAGTTTTTCCAGTTCCTCTTCCACAAACGCCGTGACGGCGGGAATGTCGTCGATCTTCGCCTCCTCAAACCGGATGGACGGAACGGGCGGCAAGCCGAAATAGCGGAGAGAGACCATGGTGATGTCGTCAAACTGCGGTGCTTCTCCCACAAAGGCGTCCACGTCGGCCTTGACGTATTCGCAAAGTTCTTTCATGCTCTCAAATTCTTTGGCGTTGATGGCGGAAAGAAGCCGTTCTTCGCCGTACAGTTCATTATGCGCGTCGGTGGCTTCCGTCACGCCGTCCGTATAGAGAAAGACCGTATCGCCCGGTGCCAGTTGCAGTTCCTGCGCCCGGTAACGC
>JAGHUY010000278.1 GCA_018064545.1 Candidatus Apopatosoma intestinale
GGCATCGGCGCGAACTTCAAGAACGTACCGAAAAAGTTCGTCGCCTCGTACTACCGCACCCAGAACGAGATCGCGTGCCAGTCGCTGATCCACGGCACGGACACGTCCTTTACCTACAACAAAGCGGCGGTGGACGTCACCACCGGCGACGGTCTGTCTCTGTTCAACAAGGCGCACAAGTACGCGAAGAAGGCCGGCACCCAGTCGAACTACTACAAAAACGGGACTTCGACCACGATGACCTCGGCTGCCGGAATCGAGACGCTGCTCTCCAAACTCTCGAACAAGATGCGCAATTTCAAGGACGAAAACGGCCGCCCGATGGGCTATATCGCCGACACGGTCATCCTGCCGTGCAACCGTCCTCTGCTGGAACAGACCGTGCGTAAGGTCGTCGGCACCGAACGCGCCGTCGGCAGTGCGAACAACGACGTCAACACCCAGTACGGCGCATGGAAGATCGTCGTCCTCGATGGCTGGGAACTGGCTTCCGACGAGAGCGACAAGTTCATGGTCATGTCCAGCGAGGCCAACGAAAGTCTGCTCGCCAACATCTTCTACAACCGCGTACCGCTGGACGTCAGCAGTCACGTGGACTACCACACCAGAAACTACATCTGGAACGGCTACTGCCGTTTCGGCGTCGGTTTCACCACGTGGAAACACATTCTGCTGTTCGACGACGCGGAAACCAATTCCTCCGCGACCGCGATTTAACCCAAGGGGGGAGGAGACGGCCATGAACGTAAGAGAACTCTTTGAGAGCGTGAAAGCCCTCGGCTTCGGCTCGGAGCCGGAGGACACGGACGGCTTTTATCACACCGCGAACCGCGCTCTGCGGGAACTCGCCCTCCTCCGCCCGATCCGGCGGGTCTTCGAGATCGACTGCCATGCGGTGAAAAACGAGATCGGCGGGGACGATTTTCGCCCCGTGCGCGTGACGGAGGAACTCTCCTATGAGGCGGTCGCGCCGAAAGCCTACTTCTTTGAGGCGGGCGGCAAGGGAACGGCCGCCGTCGAGAAGCGCGACGCGGGTTCCGGCGCGTGGCAGACGGTGAAAACGATCCCGGTGGACTGCCGCGATCTTACGCCGTTTCGCGGTTTTGTGCGGGAGAACGGCACGTTTCTTTCCGGCGCGGTGCGGCTCCGCTTTGTCGGCTCTCCGATGCTGACGGTACGCGGTGCGGCGTTTTATACAGATGTGTGGAACGAAAACGAAGAGGACATTCCGTCCTCCGCGCCGCTTGTCCGCTACGATCTGCTCGCCTTGGCACCGGACTTTGCCGGAACGGACGACGATCCGTTTCCCGACGGGGCGCCGGAGGGGACGCGGGTGGAAAACGGAAGAGAAGTGCTGGTGCCCCGGACGTGGGACGGCATCCTCGCCGTGCGCTACCGCCACGCGCCGGACCCGCTTCCCCTGACCGACAGGCCGTGGGACGACGAACGGGAGATCGACCTCGACGCGGAGACGGCGACGCTGCTCCCTCTGCTCGTCGCCTCCTACGTCCTCGCCGACGACGAGCGCGAAAAGGCAAATGCCTACCGCACCCTTTACGAAGCGCGGCGCGAGGAACTGATGCGGGATCGCTTCTCTTTCGAGGGCGCTCCCATGAAAGACCGATACGGGTGGTGACGCGATGGAACGCTATGAACTCTACGAAAAAAGCACCGGAGAGAAGAGCCGCACCTACGGCCCGTTCCGGGGCGCGGACTTTTCCGACGACCCCGTGCGCGTGGCCGGAGACCGGCTCTCCGATCTCTGCAATATGTACAAGGACTACCGGTCCGGCGGCGGACAGGCCGTGGAGACCGTCCCCGGCTTTCGCCGTCGGATGGAATGCGGCATCGACGCCCCGATCTTCGGCATCCATTCCGCTCTCTTCGACGGGGAGCGGCACGTGCTCGTCCACGTGGGGCATTTCCTGCTTCGCTGGGAGAATTACCCCGCGCCCCTCGGCGTGACCGAATCGGTCACGCTCTCGCTTCCGGCACCGGTTGGGGAAGAGGGCGGGGAGCGTGTTTTTGAAGTCCCGGTGCCGGGAGCCCCGGAGACGATCGTCTCCGTCAGGGGCGCGGATGGAACTGACATCCGCTCCTCGTGCCGGTACGAGGCCGGCGTTCTGACCGTCCGGAGCGAGACGCTTACGGAAGGAGCCTTTCTCCATGTTTCCCACCGTTTACGGGAATTGTCGGAAGAAGCGTTCCTCTCGGACGGCATGAACGAACGGGAAAGCCGTTCTTTTGTGATGAACGGTCTTTTGTACCTGCTGGACGGATGCCGCTTTTTCGTCTACGACGGGCGCATCCTCCGCGATATGCGGGATCACGCCGCCGTGCCGACGACTTATCGGGACGTATTACCGGCCGTACCGCTGTCGGGCAAAAAAGCCGAGGCGCGCAATCTGCTGACGCCGCTGTTCCGGCATACCTTCGTCGCCGACGGGACTTCGACCGTCTACGCGATGCGGGAGACGGGACTCGATTCGGTGGAGCGGGTCACGGTGGACGGTGTCGAAAAGACGGCGGGCACGGATTATACCGTCGATCTTTCGGCCGGCACGGTGACGTTTACGGTAGCACCTGCCGTCCCCCAGACGGCCGGCAAGGCGAACGTCGAGATCACCGCGCGGAAACTCTGCTATCGGGACGACGGCAGAGTCATGTCCGACGCGATCATGGGGGCGACGGTCTGCCGTGTCTTCGACGGCCGGGTATTTCTCTCCGGCAGTCCGGATTTCCCCGGCGAGGTCTTCTTCTGCCGTGTGCGGGAAAACGGCCTTGCCGACCCCACGGTTTTTCGGGAAAACGACCGCATCCTCTGCGGGACGGGACACGCGCCCGTGACCGGAATGCTCCGCGCCGGACAGTATCTGATCGTTCTTCGCTCGGATGCCGACGGGGACGGGGCGATCTCATTCCACACGGCGAAAACCGCCGGCGGGGAGACGGTCTATCCGGCCTCTGAGGTCATCTCCGACGTCGGATGTCTCGGCGCGTGCCGGACGTTCTTCGACGATCCCGTCTTTGTCTCGCGCAGAGGATTGGACGCGGTCAGCCGCCATTCCACCCGCTACGAGCGCACGATCGAACACCGCTCCACATTTCTCGACGCGGCTCTCGCCCCTCTGGATCTCTCCCACGCGAGGCTTTGCGAGTGGAACGGCTATCTGGTCGTTCTCTGCGACGGGCATCTGTTCCTCGCGGACAGCCGATCGACGGCCAAAAACGAACGGGGCGAGGAGGAGTACGAATGGTTTTCCCTCGAAGACATCGGCGTTTTCGACGGTCAGTATCCCGAATACCGTTACGCCACGTCGCTTTCGGAGGCTCTTCTCGGCCGCGAGGTGCACGCGACGGTGGACGGGACGGATTATACGATGCCGCTGTGCCTCGCCGACGCGGTCTTTGTCGAAAAAGAGGGCGGAACGCGCGACTGCCGCGGCGAGATTGCCGATCCTCCGGACGCGGACGGGACAAGCGATGCGATCATCGCGTGTGACCTCGTTCCCGTGTCCGAGGGGGAGGAGACGATCCCCGTCCCCGTGCTCTTCCACGTGCGTCCGCGTGAGGACGGCACGCCCGGTTATGTGGCGTTGGCCGTCACGGCGCCCGGCAACGAGATCGGCGGGACTTTCCGTCCGGCGGTGTCGGTCGCGACGGCGGACGGCAATCTCTTCTTCGGCACGGAAAGCGGCATCCTCTGCTCGTTCAACTTCGATCTGCGCGCAGAAAACGGCGAGATGCCGCCCACGGCCTACTCGTTTGACGGCCGCACGATCGTCTCGTGCTGTGCGACGGCCTCTGACAACGGCGGCGAACCGACACAGGCGAAGACCACGGTGAAAAAAGCGACCGTCGTGCGTCTTCGCACCCTGCCGGACGCCTCGGTGCGCGTTCTCGTCCGCACCGACCGCATGACCTATCACGAGGTCGCAAAACTCTCCGGCGGGTCGTTCTCGTTCGGCCACACCGACTTTGCGGACTTCTCGTTTTTAACGTCCGGGACGGGCATCTTCACCGTGCCGGAAAAAGAAAAACGCTGGATGGAAAAGCAGTACGCTTTTACTTCCGACGAATTTGAAAAACCTTTCGCGCTGTTCTATATCTCCTATCGGTATAAACTTGCGGGAAAGCCAAAGGGGGCATCTTCATGAGTGAACTCAAAAAGCTGTCGAATATCACGCAAAAGCAGGTTCGCGAAAAAGGCGTACAATCGCTTTCCGACACCCCGAATACCCCGTCCCGCTACGGGATTTCGGGTCTGTCGGCGGAGGAACTGAAACGGCATTTCGACGGCCTCGGTTCGTTCCTCGCCGAAAAGGTGAACGAACTGCAAAACACCCTCTCCTCCGCAGACGCGACGCAGTATATCGCCATGCCGGCGGGAGAGATGACCAATCTCCTCGATTTTCTCGACGCGTTCGGCACGGGCTCGCTTGCCGACACGGTGCTGAAACTGTACGAGGGCGGGGAAAAGAAAACGCTGCAAGCCGTCGTCAACGGCCTTGCGTCGGCACTGGCCGAGGCGGAAGATGCCGCTTCGGCCGCCGGTGAGCGTGCCGACCGGGCGGCCGACCAAGCGACGGTCGTGCTCGACCTGCTCCGTCAGATGACGGGACTCAATACCTCACGCGTTTCGCTGAAAGCCGTCGGCACGGCGGCACCCGACGAGCATACGCCGGGCACACCGGGCGACTGGTTTCTCTGCGACGG
>JAGHUY010000111.1 GCA_018064545.1 Candidatus Apopatosoma intestinale
CCTCTGCGGTACGCCGACGGGCGATCCGTGGTACTTATTTCCGCTTGGCTTTCTTGTCATGATCCCGTTCGTCGGCATTGCGGAGGAAGCCGGATGGCGAGGCTTTTTGCAACCGACTTTGGAACGAAAAATGAAATTCCCGTTTTCCGTTCTGACTGTGGCGGCCATTTGGTACGTGTGGCATCTTGACCTTTGGCTGGACCCGACATCAAACCATTATGGGGACAGTATGGTCGGGTTCGGCATCACCATATTCGCTTGGGCGTTTGCGCTGGCCGCGTTATATAAGGCTACGAAAAGCGTCATGGCCTGTGCGGTTTATCATGCATTTGTTGATGCCATCGGTGCCGTTTACGATTGGAACGTTCTCTTTGACGGATTCCCCGGAAGTGTGGCGACCAATCTCTACCGCGCCGTTCTGCTGACGTTGTCCGTCACTCTGTGGCTGTATGCCGATAAAAAGGAAAAGAAAGATCGGTCGGAAACCGGCAAGTCACCGACCGACTGAATGACAAAAGAGAGGAGCGGGTGCCCCTCTCTTTTTTGATATGATTATTGCTTTTCCGCCAAAGCGGATTCGATTTCCGATGCCAGCGCTTTGGTCAGCGTGGCAAAGAAAGCGGCGTCGTGCGGGAAATCGGTGAAAGACAGATTGCATCCGGCGAGGCGATCCAGCAGGTTTTCGACGTAGGCGCGTCCGCGGAGCGATTCCAGATAATCGAGTGCCCGGTAGTCCGCGACGGCATCGCGCATGGCGCACAGACGGATGGATTCACACGGTTTTTTGTCGTGACCGGGATAGACGAGAAACGCGTCGCCGGACACCTCAAAATACTCTCCCGCCGTCTCACCGAACGGATCGACATAATCGTAGGAATACTGGTTGTGGTAATAATTGTATCCCCAATGGAGCAGACCCTTAATGTTCATTTTCCAAAGCTGAACGCCGATGATGCGGGTGAAATACAGTGGGGCGGCGAACGAGCGGTGGGAAATTTCGGGGCTGGTGCCGCAGTAGTACGCCCAACGGTTGGGGATGTCCTCTTTTAAGAACGGCGCGATCTTGCCGATATGCGGGACGGGGTTTTCGATGGCACCGCTCTGATAGATTTCCACGTCGGACATCGCATCGATGACCGTGTAGCCCGAAAGGAACTGACGGAGGAACTTACTGCATTCCCGATAAGTGTCAAGGTCACGCGGTTTCGGCTCGTCGGATACGTGGAACAGGCAGTTGTGATCAAGACCTTTTTCCCTGAAAAAGCCGATCAGCGCGGGAATGAACGAGGCTAAAAACGCCTTGTATTCCTCGCCCTGCGCGTCGGT
>JAGHUY010000129.1 GCA_018064545.1 Candidatus Apopatosoma intestinale
TTCGGTTTACGCTTCGGCTCTTTTTTCTTCTTATCTTTTTAGATTTTTTCTTTTGTCAAGATGGTTTGCGCCTCCTTTGCTCTTTGCTGTCTCCATGATAGCAAAATCCGATCAAAAAAAGCGCATTCGGTTCACCAAATGCTTTTTTCGGTGGATGAAATGCGCTTTTTCGTTTATTCGGAGCAAAGTGGAATGAGGATTTCGCCGGTAAAGCCGCCGTCCTCGCTGTCGGTCATGAGGATGCCGTCATACTTTGCGACAAGAGAGCGCACGCGCGCCAGACCAAACCCGTGCCCGCTCCCCTTGGAGGAGGAGAAAAACCCCTCTTTTTTGTTTTGCTTCTTTCCTGCGGCGTTTGTGACAGAGAGGTAAAAGTGCGTGTCCTTTTGCCCAATGTAAATCCTTAAAAACCGAGAACTTTCGGGAAGTTTTCCGTTTTCCTCAATCGCATTGTCAAGCAGATTGCCGATGATGACGCAAAGATCGACATCACTGACCGGTGTGTTCTCGGGCACTCTTGCTTTGACGTTCACGGTGATGCCGTTTTTCTTTGCCATGGAGATTTTTCCGTTGAGAATGGCATCCACCATCACACGCCCCGTTTTGACGGCGGTATCCACCTGTGTCAGATCGTCATTCAGACTGCACAGGTATTTGTTTACCTCGTCATAATGCCCCAGTGCCATACTCGCCTGCATGGCCTGAATATGGTTGTGATAATCGTGCCGCCATCCGCGCATTTTCCGGTACATTTCCTCCACCTCGGAGCAATACTTCGAGACGAGATCGCTCTGATATTCTTCTATTCTTTTATCGATCCATTTTGAAAACAGCATATTTCACCTCAGAAATGAGAAATAATGGCTTTTCCGATTGCTTCGCTCATGCCGCGGCTGATGGGAACAGCCACGCCGTTTTTGAGCAGAACGCTGTCGCTTCTGATCTTCTGCACCTGTGCCAAGTTGATCACGAACGAACGCTGACAGCGAAAGAAGCCGTCGTCCAGTTGTTTTTCCATATCGGATAATGAAATTTTCGTCTTTATGTCTCCGTGCTTGGTATGAACGACCGTGTAGTTCATTTGCGCTTCGAGATAGAAAATATCCGGGAAAGGAATATACTCGGTTTGTCTGTCAAATGACACCGTGAGCCGCCCTTCGGCTTTTCCGAGTTTTTCCACGGCACGGCTAAGCACGGAACAGAGTTTTTCCTTTGAGACGGGCTTCATCAGATAGTGAAGTGCCGAGACCTCGTATCCCTCTGCTATGAAATCATAAAATCCTGTGATAAATACGATCTGAACCGTGCCATTATCACTTCGCACACGCCGAGCCAGCTCAATTCCATCCATCTCTTTCATTTCAATATCAAGGAGAAGAATATCATAAGTCCTGTCCTCGGCATATTCAAAGAGAAATGCCTCGGCAGAGGGAAACGTCATCACGTCAGAGAGATGCCCGCTTTCCCGGCTCCACGAGTCGACCAGCGCGCAGAGATAGTCAAGTTGGCTTTGCTCGTCGTCACATATCGCGATTTTCAGTTTCATATCGACTCTCCTTCCTCTTTTTTATTATCATAACATAAAAAACCGCATTTTTCAAGAAAGTCATTTTGAATCGGGGCGACGTATGGCGGCGGGAAGTAAAAAAATCCGCCCATTGTCCGGGCGGATTCTCAATCATGCTTTATTCCAATCCGATATTCTTAGCGGCTTTTGCCACGCTTTCCGTGTTCTTTTCGGGAATCTTTACCTCGTCGTAGAGCATCCATGTCTCGGTATGCGTGATTTTTTCTCCTTTTCCGATGGTGGACACGGGCGAAAGCGTTTCCATTTCGATAAACAGAGCGTTGGTGAAAACCTCGGTGGAAACCCCGAAATCGGTATACGCTCCGTCGGGATGAGCAGGTTTATAGCACTTCACGAGTGCCTGCCCGTGGTTGAGATAGGCCACTTTGCCCACGGTGTTATTGACGCCGAATTTCGTTTTGTTTACGTTGTTCGGGTTCTGACGGAGCATAACGTAGTCTTTGCCCCAGTAATACCGATCGTCGGTCATATCCACGTACGGCCACAGAGACACTACCCGGCTGGGGAGCAGTCCGGTGTCCTCTCTCGGGAGCGGAACCAGAACGGCACCGCCGGGAGCCAGAACGGAAAGAGCCCACGCGGAACCGGTGACCGGCTTTTTCTGCGTATTGGTGATCGAATGGGTGATGCGGATGACCGGTTCGGTTTCATCCATATCAATGGCGATTTCATACGCAAGTCCCGTGACTTCCTGAACCTTAGGAGTGAATACGGCGCCGGTGGAATGTGTGGAATAGACGACGCTTGCGTTATCCGGGTAGTAGGTGCGCGGGTAATCCTCCGGGCTGAGCCACAGACGGTGACCGCCGTAAATATACCACTTTTTTCCTTCGCCGTACAGGGAGGAGACGTCCTCCTGCTGTTTGCGGTCGAGGTCTTCAAACATCAGATTCTCGCTCCCACGCAGATTGCATTTGATGATCCGGGGGCCGACACCGATGGTGACGAGAAGCTCCATTTTGTCGTTGGTCATGGAGAGGCACTTGCCGTAATTTTTATAAGTCACTTCTTTTATGGTAATCATAAAAAATCCTTTCTGCCGAAGCGGGTGACGCGGTTTCCCGTCGTCAGATCATTCCTGATCTTCTTTCTGCAATTTGAGGGCTTCCAACTCGCGCAAGAATGTTTCAAGATCCTTGAAATCGCGGTAAACGGAAGCAAACCGCACATAGGATACGTCATCGAGTTTTTTGAGTTTGTCCATCACGAGGACGCCGATGTGCTGGGTTGACACTTCGGAGAGCAGAGAATTGCGAAGTTCGGTTTCGATCTCGGTGGCGATCCCTTCCATCTGCGCCATGGTAACGGGACGCTTCTGACAGGATTTGATGACGCCGGACAGAATCTTCTGCTTGTCAAAATTCTCGCGCGTGCCGTCCTTTTTGACGACGAGCAGCGGCGGCGTTTCGATCGTTTCATACGTGGTAAAGCGGGTCTGACAGGCTAAACACTCTCTTCTGCGCCGGATCGCCGTGCCGTTTTCGGCCGGGCGGGAGTCGATGACTTTACTTTCGGAATACGAGCAAACGGGGCATTTCATGGGTCAAACTCCTTTCGTTGGGTCATTTTTTCCTTTCTATTCTACCACAGATGAACGTTTTTGTAAATCCATTTTGGAAAAATCTTCATATTATTCTGAAAGAATGCCCGCACAGCGGATTCCTCTCCTTTCGTATTCTTCGGCAAATCGGTCATACTGATCTTCTAAAATATCTTTCAGGTGACAGGCGCTGATCTTTTGCTCCCGGCACTTTTCAATGAGAAAAAGCGCAAATTTTTCATCGGTCGTCAGACGGACTA